>CAYPWA010000001.1:0-20134 GCA_964414325.1 uncultured Sulfurovum sp.
ATGTACCCAAAGAGCTGCTCGATCTTGCCGTCAAGGTCTCCAAAGCCGCCAATGCTGAGTACTGGGCGTGTGATGTGGCGGTAGGGGAGGACGGTAAATACCGCATCCTTGAGTGTGCGACGGCGTTTGCGGCATTCCCCTATATCCGTGACTGGATCGGTCAGTATTTGATGTGGAAGTTCAGCGACGGGCGCTTCCCTCTGCCCAACATCCCGCTCTACAACTGGGAGGAGCTTGGCAAGATGGACAGCTCCGTACTGCGTACGTTGCGCTACATCACGTTTGGTCGCTATACGCCGAGCTATGATGGTGCCTACTTCCTTGACTCCAAGACCAAACAGACACAAAAGGGTGAAGTCTATCTCCATGAGCTGGACAGGGAGTATCCTATGCTCAACACCTACACCCGCACCAAAGAGGAGTGGCCGAGCGAGAAGTGGAACTTTCAGGACAACTACGGACATACGGTAAGAAAGGTGCATGCTAAAAGCAACCCTGTCTACAGGGATGAGGATGAAGGTGCAGAGGCTCAGGCGCAGGAGAATATCGTGACACTCAGTGAGAAGAAGGTGGAGAAACTGCTCCGTTCGGTCGAAGGGATAGGCAAGAAAAAAGCGGAAAAGATCATGGAGAAATTTGATACGACGGAGATCGTTCATGCACTTGAGACCGCACCCGAGAAGATCTCCGAAGAGTTCAACTGGTTCAAGAACAAGTATGTCAAAAAGCTTAAAAAAGCATGGAAAGACTTGAAAGAGAAGCTCTAAAGGGGTATAATTCCGCTTCCAAAAGATAACCGCTCTTTGTCCACCCGATACAAGAGCGCCTCTGATCTGCAAAGAGACGAGATCCATACTATAAGGCGGCAATGATGAAGAATCAGTACAGATCCTATCAGGAGAGTCTTGACTTCCTGCAAGAGATGCAAAAGCGCTATCCCGATCTCATAGAGATCATTAAGATCGGTACGACCTACGAAGGGCGCGATATCGTCCTTGCCAAGATCTCTGACGATGTTAGCAACGCCGATGAAAAACCCGCACTGCTCTACACCGGTACGATCCATGCCAGAGAGTGGATCGGACATGAGCTGGCACTTGCGTTCATCGAGTATGCGGCGAAGAACCGCACGGTTGATCCGCTGCTTGAGAAGGCGTTGGCAGAGTCTACGCTCTATATGGTACCCTGTCTCAATCCTGACGGCTATGAGTACTCACGAAAGCACTTCTCTTTCTGGCGAAAAAACCGCCGTAAGAATCACGACGGCACCTACGGGGTCGATCTCAATCGCAACTTCTCCATCGGCTTTAAAAAGATATCCAATACCACTTCCAACGTCTATGGCGGTGAAGAGCCCTTCAGCGAAGCGGAGACCCGTGCTATCAAGGAGTTCGTCGATGCCCATCCCAACATTACCATTGCACTGGACTACCACTCTCAGGGTAACGTTTTTTTCCCCGCACACAAGTTCAAGCATGAAGCGGAGATCGACGGGACGGATATGAACGTCATTGCCGCCAATATGAACGATGAGATCGAGAAGATCACGGGACGACGTTACGGTATCCACCGCGGCAAGCCGCCTGCGGCGCTTATCAGCGGGAGCGGGCGGGAGTACTACTACTCCAAGGGGATCAAAGCACTTGTCGTCGAGGTAGGTACCAAGAACATTCCCGACTATATGAAGAGCATGAGCAGCAGTGTGCATGAGAATATCCCCGCACTGGTACGCACCTTTTCGGAGGTGGTCAACTACTCGACCTATGCGCCCAGACGTGTCGATGCGTTTGCCGTAGAGGATGTCAGTGCCACATCAGTGAAACTCATGTGGGAGTATGAGAAACGTGACGATATCTACTTCGAGATCTACCGAAGCACCAAAGACAAGGATGCGTGTAACGAACGTACCCGTATCGGGATCGCAGGGGAGAGCCCTTTTGTCGATACAGATCTGGAGAGTGCGACCACCTACCACTATACCATTCGTGCCGTAAGCAAAAAGAGTGGCTATGCTTCACCCTTCGCACCGGTGGTTAAGGTGCGAACATCACTCGATGATGATGAGTTCTTCCGCTTCCTTTTCGCGACCAAAGAAGGGACGGGATATGTCGGCGAGCTGACGCAGGAGAGCAACCGCGCACACTTTGGGAACAACTCGCTCTTTGTCGGGGTCAACAAGTCCAAAGGTGTCTGCGATGCGGTTGTCAGTTTTGACCTGAGCAGCCTGCCGGAGAATGCGATTATCAAGTCGGCACGCTTCTACCTCTACCCGATGAACCGCGTGGGGGCGAAGATCGAGAAGTTCGGTCAGTGGGATCTAAGCCTGCTCAAGCCCGGAAGCTTCAATGATATCAGTGATTTTACACAGATAGACAGTGCGGAATCCAAAGGGACGATCGGTCAGGCGATCAAGTCACGGCAGCTCACACAGGGGATCTGGAACTTCTGGGAGTTCTCCGCCAGTGAGTGTGCGCAGCTTCAGGAGGAGATAGCGAACAAGCAGGCAGTCTTCCGCATCGACGGTCCCAAATGGCTTCCTGACGGTGAGGACAGCCAGATGATGCAGTTTGACATCGGCTATGGCAAGTTCGGCGGAGGGATACACTACCGTCCGATGCTCGATGTCAAATATACCGTAGAGCCTAAGAAGATCAAGCTTGAGGCATCTTCGCTTGCTACCATCTCCAAAGAGGAGGTAGCTACCGAAGCGCTTGAGAGCGGTTTCGATGCCAACGGTGAGAAGGTCTACGGCTATCTGGAGTTCGATCTCTCCGCACTTCCTGAACACGACCGGAGTATGATCACACAGTGTGCGGTGCGTATCCGAAACAAGGACAGTTTCAAGAACAAGTCTGATATACGTTTCTATCTGGAACTTGTGGAGGTCGATGAGGTCGGAACATACGAAGATATCAAAAACCGTGAGAAGATCGAATATATCGGTTATGAAGTGGCGGAGAGTGATCTGAAGAATAGAGACTATCAATACTTCAATTTCGATACCCTTTCGCGCAAGGTACTGGACAGTATGCATCAGGAGGGAAGAAAGCTCAAACTGGTCATCAAGCCCACTTCCGCACTCGGAGCGAAGAACCGCATTACCGTATGGGAAGAGGATGTCACACTCATCGTCAAATATATCGACAAACGCAGAAATCCCGTCGAAGCGGTCAAGGAGATACGTATCTCAAAAGAGAAAGGGATGATCAAGCTCAGTTGGAATAAAGTGGAAGACGAAGCGCTCAAAGGCTACTATGTGGTACGTAACAGCTTCCATCCGCCCCGCCATTTCATGGACGGAGTCAAACTCTACGGAGGAAAAGATACCTGGACATACGACAATTTCGGATCATTCGATAAAGAGAAGTTCTATGCGGTATTCGCCTACGATGACGTTCCGAACTTCTCGGAGCCTGCGCTGGTACGTTATGATCCGCTAGAGAAATACTGATAAGGTGTGAGAGATGTTCCCCTCTCCACCCCGGAAGGTAGATGAGATAGAAGATCAGGCGTACAGTGTTTCGTAACGTTCTCTTACCTTCGTTCTGCGTACCTCTTCAGTACGCTCTAGGACGCGCTCAAGGCGTTGGATCGCTTTGGTACGGTAGAGCAGTACTGTGATAGTGAAGATTCCCGCCATCTCAGAAAAATGAGGTGATACATACAAATGGACAACCCTATATACAATCAGTGCTATGGTGGCGAACAAAACCAGTTCCAGTGTAAAATAGAGCCAAGGTTTGAGCTTTGAACAAGAGCGACGTTCTTTCATGACTTCTTCCCCCAAGAAATTGAATTGACATATTTTATAATTAGAAAGCTTAATTAATTATGATAATTACAAGATATTTGGATGTTTTTTTGATGATATTCATTAATAGTATTGATAAATCGTTAAATAAGAGGTTTTAACTCCTATTTAAAAGGTGCTGTGTTATACTGCAGTATGATGAACGAAAAACCGACACTCAAAGCGCTATTGACAACTTCAGGCGGAAAGAAACTGCTCTTTCTCGGAAAAGAGGGGATCTTTACCGAGAAGGAGCGAGAACGATTTCTCAAGGGATTCGATCTCACTCCGGTGAAGTATCTCGAAGAGGATGTCGTAGGGGTGGTCGAACACCATAGACTCAATCCTGTCGAAGAGGATATCTCCAACGATGCCTACGAGAGAGGTATACCGATCTATAAACTGACCGAGTTTGAGCAACTGCTCTCCGAAGAGATCGATGACGATGCGTTGCTGATGGCGATCAAGCTTGGGAACGATCAGGAGCGTATCGTACGTCTGCTTGGCAACGAACATCTCAGCGATGCGCTTTTTGTCAGGCTGCTGAAGCTCTATACCTTTGATGAGGAGGATGAGGACAACCGTCAGGACAGGGATGTCATTATGTACACCCTCAGACGCTATATCGAGATCAAGCCCAATGAAGAGGATCTGCTCTACAGCTACCTGACACTGCGTCGTCTGGCGACAGAAGCGACCGATCCAGAACTGCTTAAAGCCCTGATGGGCTTTCCCGACTTTACCTTTCTTGTCAGAGGCAAAGAGAGCGTGACACTCAAGGAGACCATTGCTCGCAATCCTCATCTTGATGAGGAGTCCGTACGCAAACTGCTTGCCTATCGTGCCATCAAGATAGACCGTGCACTGGCAGGCAATCCTGCGGTCTCAGGAGAAGTGCTCAAACACCTGCTTGCCAAGGAGGATGCGCAGATAGACCAAGCGATGGCTGCGAACGAAACGATCGACGATGAGATATTTGGTGCACTGCTTGAAAAAGAGAGAGAGACGGTGTCGCTGCTTCTGGTGCATCAGCCCATCACTATGCAGAGACTTGCACAAGTCGAAGCGCGCGGTGTTGAGGCAGACCTTTTCGCGCTGCTTGGTGCCAACGAGACACTTGATCCAGAGGTCGTCAAAACGCTTGTGCAGAAGCAGGAGAGAGAGCTATTGGAAATGCTTGCGGGGAACAAGAGCCTGCCGGGTGATGTGTTGGAACAGATCTATCGTATGGGTATTCCTGAAACCTATCCGGCACTGGCGGCAAATCCGAATACACCGACCCCGATACTTGAAGCGTTATATGCATCTGCAGGAGAGGATACACCGATGCTTGCCGCACTGGGACGCAATCCCTCTCTACCCGAACCGCTGCTTCGTGCGTTGTTCGAACGGGAGAAGCTGGAGATCAACCGTGCTTTGGCGACCAACGCCTCGTTGCCGCATGAACTTCTTGATATCCTGAAGATCGATACACGTCTTCAAAACGAGCTGGCACAGAACGAGCAGCTTGCACGCTCTTACGAAGAGGTGCTCAATCAGAACAAAGCGATGATGAACGTCTAAAGAATGACGAATAAGCAATGAATAAGCGAAAAGGATATGGTGTATGAAAGCAAGTGATATTACAAAGGTGATCGACAAGCTGATCGACAGGCAACTGCCGGTCTTTGTGTGGGGTGCACCGGGGATCGGGAAATCCTCTATCGTCAAGCAGATCGCCCAGGCAAAAGAGCTGGAGTTTCTTGATCTGCGGCTAAGTCTGCTTGATCCGACCGACCTCAAAGGTATCCCATTTTTCAATGCCGAAACCAAAGAGGGTGTCTGGGCGAAGCCAAGCTTCCTGCCGGCTGATCCAGACTCTAAAGGCATCCTCTTTCTTGACGAGATCAACACGGCACCCCCTGCCGTACAGGCATCGGCGTATCAGCTGATCCTCGATCGCAAGGTAGGAGAGTACGAACTCCCAAAAGGGTGGAGCATCGTCGCCGCGGGTAACCGAGAGAACGATCGCGGGGTGGTCTACAAGATGCCTCCACCCCTTGCCAACCGTTTTGTACACTTTGAGATGGAGGTGGACTTTGAAGACTGGAAAGCGTGGGCGTACAGCGCAGGAATAGAAAGCGCGATTATCGGCTATCTGGCGTATGACAAATCGATGCTCTTCACCTTCGACCCTACCTCCAACGAGAAGGCGTTCGCTACACCTCGAAGCTGGGAGTATGTCGACAGTATCGTCAAAAGCGGCATCGATGCCGAACTGCTGCTTGACAGTATCAGCGGTGCGGTAGGACGTGAAGCTGCGGTTGGGTACAGCAGTTTCAAAAAGGTGATGAAGCAACTACCCGATCTGGGCAAGATACTCAGCGGAGAGATCACACAGATCGAAGAGGAAGACCCCAAAGTCCATATGGCACTTGCCATCGGTCTGGTCAATGCGCTCAGAGAAGATCCAAGCGACGATGCCATAGAGAATGTCCTTGACTTCTCACTTACCCTTCCCGGAGAGTTCGCTATCATGCTGGTTAAAGACCTGCAGCAAAACGGTGTGGATGTCGAAGGATCGGCAGCATGGAGCGATTGGGTAAAGAAGTTTGCCTATTTGTTAGGTTGACAAAGAGAAGGATATCTTTTGCTATATGCATCTGCGCGATCTTCGAGATAAAAGAGAAAAAAGTACTGCTACTTGTACTCAAGGTCAGCAAACGAACTATTCAAAATTTGTAATTCATAAAAGGAACCATCATGTCAAAGACACTCTACTGCATCGCACAGTTCACGCCCAAAGAGGGGATGTTCGATGCGCTTTTTGCACGCCTCAAGGCACTCGAACCCGATACGCTCAGAGAAGAGGGATGCCTACGCTACCGTGTCACCAAGCATATCGACAATCCGTTTGCCACAGGCGAGAGCATGCCGATCGTTTTCAATGAAGCCTGGGCGAGTGTAGAGGATTTCGAGCGGCACTGTCAGAGAGAGGAGATCGTCGCCTTTTTCGAGCAGGAGTGTCTCAGCCCCGACGGGATGGTCGCGGCGTACAATGTCACCGCCTATACGGATGAGTGATCATTGCAGCCACTCGGCTGCGTGCAATTTATGCAATAAACATTTCAGTATTCTATTATCATTCTAACTTCTTATTCTTCAACTATTTAAAAACAAATATATCTCATGTAAATATGATTATTATTCTTTTTAAAAGAAAATAATTTTCTATTAAGAATTATTCTGCAATAATTACTTATGGATAAAAATTATCCATTATTTTATTGAAGGATGAAAAATGAAACCAAGTCAAAAATGTCTATACAACAAAGAGGATTTTCGTTATACCACTGTCGGGGGTGATATGAATGCCAAATGGTGGCCTGATCGACTTAATCTGAAACTGCTACAGCAAAACAATACCTCGATCAAACCTTCCCTCAAGAGCAGCTATCGAGACGCTTTCTCAACGCTTGATATGCAGGCACTTAAAAGTGACCTCAAAAAGGTGATGCGTACATCGCAGGAGTGGTGGCCGGCGGACTATGGGCATTATGGTCCGTTTTTTATTCGAATGGCATGGCACAGTGCAGGTACCTACAGATTGGTTGACGGTCGAGGAGGAGCAAGTGGAGGCAACCAGCGTTTCGCTCCGGTTAACAGCTGGCCGGACAATGCCAACCTCGACAAGGCTAGGCGACTGCTTTGGCCGATAAAGAAAAAGTACGGAGAGAAGATCTCGTGGGCAGACCTGATGATCCTTGCAGGCAATGTCGCGATGGAGGATATGGGCTTTAAGATCTACGGTTTTGGCGGAGGTCGTGAAGATATCTGGGAAGCGGAGGTCGATACCTACTGGGGAAGCGAAAGTGAGTGGCTTGATGATAAACGGCACACCGAAAAAGGGAAGATCAAAAACTCTCTTGCCGCTGTGCAGATGGGACTGATCTATGTCAATCCCGAAGGACCGGACGGTCAGCCGGATGTGTTGGGTGCCGCAAAAGACATCCGAGACAGCTTCCAACGTATGGGAATGAGCGATGAAGAGACCATTGCACTGATTGCAGGTGGACATACCTTCGGCAAAAACCACGGTGCTGCAGACCCCTCCAAATATGTTGGCCCCGAACCTGAAGCAGCACCTGTCGAAGAGCAGGGGTTAGGGTGGAAGAACAGCTACGGTAGCGGGAAGGGAAAAGATACGATCACCAGCGGTCTGGAGGGTGCGTGGACACCGACACCGACTACATGGGACAACAGCTTTCTGCGTGTCTTGTTCAAATATGAATGGAACCTGCAAAAGAGCCCTGCCGGTGCATGGCAATGGGTGGCGATAGATCCTGATGAAGCGGATATGGTACCCGATGCACATGAAGCGGGCAAAAAGCATCCGCCTATCATGCTCACGACCGATCTGGCACTGAGAATGGATCCTGCGTTTGCCAAAGTCTCCAGAGGCTTTTTGGAGGATCACAGTCTGTTTGAAGAGGCGTTTGCCAAAGCGTGGTTCAAGCTGACTCACAGAGATATGGGACCAAAATGGCGCTATCTCGGCGATGAAGTACCTGCAGAGGAGTTCCTCTGGCAAGATCCGATCCCTGCGGTTGATCATGCGCTGATCGATGAAGCAGATATCGCCGCGCTCAAGGAAGAGATAGTGGACAAAGTACCTCTGAGTGACTTGATCTATACGGCATGGTCGGCAGCTTCTACCTACCGGAACTCGGATAAGAGAGGCGGGGTCAACGGTGCGCGTATCGCACTTGAGCCGCAGGCTTCATGGGAGTGTAACAGCCGCTATGTACCCGAAACGATTATGGCACTCAAAGAGATTCAGAAGCGTTTCAATACGAGTAGAAATGACGATAAGCGTGTATCGCTTGCCGATCTGATCGTACTTGGAGGATCTGCGGCAGTAGAGGCGGCTGCAAAAAAATCGGGCTATAAAAAGCATGTTCCCTTCAGACCGGGAAGAAATGATACGACGCAGGCGTTGACCGACACACATACATTTGCGTTTCTTGAGCCGGTAGGTGACGGTTTCCGCAATTATCTCAAGAGCGGATGCGACCTGATCGAAGAGCAACTGCTTATTGACAAAGCCAATCAGCTTACACTGACAGTGCCCCAGATGTCCGTTCTCTTTGCAGGGATGAGAGCGGTAGGGGCTACATACGACAGAGAACTTGGTTTGCTCTCTTCAGAGGAAGAACGGTTGGACAACAGCTTTTTTGTAAAACTGCTCAATGCAAATGTCTCGTGGCAGAAGATGCCCGATGGAAACAGAGAGCTTTATGAAGGACTTGACCGAGATCGAAACTATAAGGTTTCCAGGGTCGATCTCATATTCGGTTCTAACTCGGAGCTTAGAGCACAGGCGGAGTACTATGCACAGGATGATAATGTGGAGAAGTTCATTGATGATTTTATCGATGCATGGGTAAAGGTCATGGTATTGGATATGCCTGAATCATAGAACGATTTTTGAGCGAAACCTCGTAAAACTATGAGCAATGCGTATGTGGTAGTGTGAATACACTGCTACAAGATAACAATAAAGATTACGAAGGAGAAAAGATGAAAAGGATAAAACTTACATACCTTCTCATAGGTTTGTCTGTTGGACTTTATGCTGCTCCGCTGGGTTTGCCGGAAGTACCTGTTCCTGCCGACAATCCTCAAACCGAAGCCAAAATAAAACTGGGGGATATGCTTTACCACGATCCTCGGTTTAGCAGGGACGGTAAAGTTAGCTGTGCCACATGCCATGCTCGCGAAAAAGCCTTTACGGATCATTTACCTGTTTCTAAAGGTTTTAC
The DNA here is from genome assembly GCA_964414325.1 of uncultured Sulfurovum sp. Classification (GTDB taxonomy): domain Bacteria; phylum Campylobacterota; class Campylobacteria; order Campylobacterales; family Sulfurovaceae; genus Sulfurovum. The sequence continues at coordinate 9,592 of CAYPWA010000001.1, forward strand.
GGACGAAAAAGGAACACGTGTAGGTACGCGTAATGCCCCAACGGTGATTAATGCCGCCTACTATACTTCTCAATTCTGGGATGGACGTGTACCGAGTCTGGAAGAACAGGCAAAATTCCCTCCCATCAATCCTGTAGAAGGAGGGCTGCATTCATGGGATGAATTAGTCGGCATGCTCAAGAAGGATGATTTTTATAAAAAAGAGTTTGAAAAGGTCTTTGATATCAAGCCTTCTGAAATCACCATTGATCACTTCGTCAAAGCAATCGCAAGTTTTGAACGAACCATTGTCTCAGGTAATTCGAAATTTGACCGTTTTATGTACGGTGGAGACAAAAAGGCCTTGAATGAGCAGGAAAAAAGAGGATTGGAAGTTTTTTTGGGACAGGGTCGATGTGTCTCATGTCATACGATCAGTCAAACCCATGCGATTTTTACTGACAATCAGTTTCACAATTTAGGTGTCGGGTTCAAAGCACTGCAAGGAAAATCCGAAAAGGTTGCAGCGGAATATCTACACAAACTTGCAATGCATGAAAAGAAGTTAAAGAAGAGTACAGGCAAAGAGATAGCAAACCATGCTGCGGATGATCTTGTATTAGGTGATAAAAAGTTTTCCGAACTCGGTCGTCTTGCGATCACACATGAAGTTGATGATATGGGAGCGTTCAAAACGCCTACATTGCGTAACATCGCCAAGACAGCCCCATATATGCATGATGGCAGTTTAAATACATTGATAGAAGTTGTAGAGTGGTACAACTTTGGTGGGAAATTTAGTCCCGATGACCCGGACACGCCTTTTTTAGACGGAGGTATTAGGCCGCTAAACTTGAGTACACAACAGGTCTTGGATCTGGTCGCATTTATGGAAGCGTTAACCAGTCCAGAGTTCGAAAATGTAAAGGAGCCAAAATGAAACGAAGAGAATTTTTAAAAACATCAGGTATCGTTACAGCAGGAAGCATTCTTCCTATGAGCCTGATCGAAGTAGCATTTGCAAACAATGCGGACGGAACAAAATCGGGTGAGAATTTCACCTTCGCTGTCATCTCTGATGCACACCTTCAGCAGATTAAAGGGACAAAGTTTGTACGCAATTGGGACATGGGGCTCAAGCGAGCGGTTGCGGAGTGCAATATGATGGATCCCAAACCTGATTTTGTCCTCTTTGGAGGTGATCTGGGGCAGCTTGGAAAAGCTGCAGAGATAGACCATGGTGCTGAAATACTTTCAGCCTTGCGTTCTCCGGTGAAGATGATGCTCGGAGAGCACGATTATTATCTCGATCTTGGTGAGCACTGGATGAATCGGTTCGGTGACCCATACTATAGCTTTGATCATAAAGGGGTACATATCGTTGTACTCAATTCCATTCTTGTCGATGAAGCTTGGATCAACAAGTGGAAAGATCCGATGGAGCGCATGCAAACAATGGCGGGACTTGATGACCCCAACGGTTCTCCGTTCATGGTCGGACTAAAGCAGCGAGAGTGGCTCAAAAAAGATCTTGAAAAGGTATCTAAAGATACTCCGCTTATTGTCTTTTCACACTCACCACTACAAAAGATCTATAAAGGATGGAATTTCTGGACGGATGATGCCGAACTAGTACAGGATATCTTGAAGCCATTTAAAAAGGTGAATGTGATCTATGCCCATGTCCATCAGGTGCAATATAACAAAATTGGCAATATCGCCTTTAATTCGGTCATGTCGACCGCATGGCCGTGGCCATACCCCAAAACGTATGCCAAAGAGCCGAGCTATGTCCCCAAACTGACGGTCGAAATGAATCGTGCCGATCCGTTCTTTGAGCGTGACGGTACCGGATGGCAGATGATCAATGTGCATACCGGACGTGTGGATTTGAACTTTATTCTTCCCCACAACCAAAACAGGATTGTTGCCTACAATGAAAAAACGGGTCGTCCCGAAGATGTGGAGTTCCAGAACAAAGAACGTATTCCACCTCAAATTCACTATTAAAGGAGAGATCATGAAAACACTACTTAAACTCTCGTCTCTATTGATTGCAGGGGTACTGAGTGTAGAGGCTGATGAATTTACAAAAAAAGATCTGGCGTTATGGAAAGCAGAATACCAAACGGTAGTTAAGCAGGGGCGTAAAGTCTTTACAAACCCTAAGCTTGGTACCAATACCGTTACCTGTAACGAGTGTCATCCCAATGCAACCAACACCCATCCGGAAACCTACCCGAAGTTTCAAAAACAGCTGGGTAAGGTTGCTACGATGGCAGAAATGATAAACTGGTGTATCGCCAACCCGCTTGAAGGCAAGAAAATGCGTTTGGATGATCCGAGAATGATCGCACTGATTGCCTATATTACCGAAGAGCGCAGAGGCGTGAAACTTGATCCGGGTAAACACTGATTTTTGGGCAGTTACCTAAACATAGATGCATAACAAAAAGGAAAAACAGATGAAAAAAATGTTTGCATACTTCATTGCAGTCAGTGTGATGCTATTTGCCAATGCGAACGATACAAAGAAGGAGTGCCTTTATAAAGCGGATAACGGCGTAACGGTAGAATGGAAAGCCTACAAGACACCTGAAAAGATAGGTGTCGGAGGGACTTTTGATAGGGTAGTTTATCAAGCTACAACAAAACAAGCGGGAAACATCCGAGAACTGCTGCTTCACAGCAGTGTCAAGATCGAAACAAAAAGCGTTAATTCAAATAATAAAGGTAGAGACCAAAAGCTTGTAACTGCTTTTTTTTCTTTAATGACCGGTGATAAGATTGTTGCCAAGATCATTGAGGTGTCGGAGAATAAATTGGTTGTAAGCGTTGAGATGAACGGCATTGAAAAAAAAGTGCCAATGCATTATACCTATCAAGGTGAAACATTACATGCGGAAGGGGTGATCGATCTTTTTGATTTTCAGGCATCCAAGGCATTACAGAGTATCAATAAAGCTTGTTATGAGTTACACAAAGGAAAAACCTGGAACGACGTCAGTATTGGTTTCAAGATGCATATCCCCTGTGTGCCTTCAAAGGATAAAAAATGAAAATGCTTCCTCTCAAATCTTTGATCCTGTTGGTTTTATTGACCGGATTCAGTGCACAAGCGAGTATTGACAAATTTCGTCAGTTGACCCAAAAAAACAATATAGAACTAACCGACAAAGCATTTAATGCGGTCGAAGAGATTATCAATGCAAACAATAGCTATCTCAAAGGTGAAAAGAAAGATAAGTTTATTGCTATGATGAAAGGGCAGTCTCCAAGGATCACGCTGGTTACCTGTTCTGATTCCAGAGTACAAAATACTGCACTTGACAAAACACCGGAAAATGACCTCTTTATTATCCGTAACATAGGTAACCAGCTTAGTACGAGTGAAGGATCGGTGACATACGGTATAAGACATTTACATACACCTATTTTGCTGATTGTAGGGCATTCAAGATGTGGTGCGATCAAAGCGGCAATGAGTGATTACAGTGGTGAGACTTCCGCCATTCGAAAAGAGATCTCCACTCTGTCACTCTCCATAGGCACACAATGTCCGCCTAAAAAGAGTTCTTGGATTGAAAATATCGTGAATAATGTACATAAGCAAGTGTCATATGCTATGCAAACATATAAAAGTAAGATCGACAACGGTGATCTTGTCGTCATCGGAGCCGTATTTGACTTTGCCAACGACCTACACAACGGTTACGGCAAATTGAATATTATCAATATCAACGGTCACGACATCACGTCAAATACAAAAGGAAAAAAATGAAAAACGTATGGATAGCTCTTTTAACAACACTCACGCTTTATGGCGTGGAACCACTGGTCAATACCGATTGGCTTCAGTCGCATCTGCAGGACAAAGACCTTGTTGTTGTCGATGTATCCGATGCCCAACTGTATCAACAAGGACATATCCCCGGAAGTTTTAATGCCCCTATCTCGCTCTGGAGAGAGAAGCATGGTGACTATCTGCTGGTGAAAAAGCCCGAAGCGATACAAAAAGTATTTCAAGCGCTTGGCATCGATCCCAAGAGCAAGGTGGTGGTCTATTCGCATCATGATAATGCCAAAGATATCCTCAAAGCCACCTATGTACTCTGGGCGATGGAGTATTATGGTGTGAAAGAGACTGCACTTCTTGACGGCGGTATGGTTGCATGGAAGGCTGTGAAGGCTCCCGTGACAACCGAAGTCCCACGACAGAAAAAAGGGACGCTTAAAGCCAAGCCAAATCCCGCACTTGTTGCCGATCTTGCACGGGTCAAGGAGGGGATCGGAAAGTCACAAATGATCGATGCTAGACCTTCCGTGTTTTATTTCGGTGCAAAGAAGCAGGCAGTACTGCAAAAAGCAGGGCATATCCCCGGAGCGAAAAGCTACTTTTGGCAGTATAGTTTCGAAGGAGACTATCTTAAAGAGCCGAAAGTATTGAAAGAGATGCTGGTGGAGGGGTTGGGCTTTGATGCCAAGAAACCGACGATCACCTACTGTACCGGTGGACTGGAGACTTCGATGAACTTCTTTGTACTGCACCGCCTGCTCGGTTTTGAGAAAATACGCCTCTATGATGCTTCGATGCGTGAGTGGGGGAATCGTACGGATACACCCATGCAGGTGTATCGTTGGGAGTAGGGCATTGTTGCAATTTTAAAACGGAAAAGCGTTGCGGTAGTATTGCAATGTGAGTTCGTTGATCCGTAGTTGCAGATAGTCCTGCATCAAAAGATCCTGTATCTGCAAGGTACCGATCTCTCGTTGATTGACAAAGATCAGCGAGCCCACTCCCTCTGCAAGTTTTCTCTTCTCGATCTTCTCAAGTTCAAGCGATTTTTGAAGCTGCATCTTGAGGAGTTTTATGCCTTGGGTGATCTGTCTGTGAGCCACATAAATATTTGCGATCTTGGTACGGAGCTCCTCTATCCAAGCGAGTTTTTCACTCTGGTTTAGCATTTTTTGCAGACGTAGCTTCTCTTTGGAGCCTTTGTAGGCTGTTCTCTGAAGAGGCAGCGAGAAGTTCAGCGTCGTTTTGTAGCCCTCCTTGTAGAGCAGGTCGTAATTGCCGGTAAATCCCACGGTGACATCACCATATGCGTTCAGTTCATTGTAGCGTTCATCCAGTGTGATCCCGGCACGGTTGCGTTCATAGAGTTTCAGCTCGGGACGGGAGACGATCGCGTCGGAGATGATGGTGTGTTGAGACGGTAGTGCAGTGATGCGGGGAGTGAGCCTTTTGATGCGGTAGCTGTGTTCGAATTCTTGGATCGATAGGCCGAGATACTGCACAAAAAGATTGCGTGTCTGCAAAAAGTCGTTCTGTGCCCGTGCAACCCTTGCACGGCGCTGTAGCACGATCTGCTCTATCTCAATGGAGGTGCTGGCGGGAAGCATACCGCTCTTGATCTTTTTTGCTACAAAGAGCCGGTGCTTTCGGGCTTTTTGCAAAAGCTGTTTTTCCAAATGGAGGCGCGTATAGGCGAAGCGAACCTGATAATAGAGCTTTGCCATATTGAACTTCAGATTCAGCAGTTTGAGTGCCGCTCGATCCTGACTTTTGAGATAGTGCAGTTTCGCCTGCTCAATATCGACTTTGTTCTTGCTGATATCGTTGATAAGCGAAAAGAGGGAAAATCGGATCCCCGCCTGTATCTCGCCGTCATTTCCGGTTTTGATATTGTTGTACTCCTGCAAACCTTCCGCACGGCGATAACCGGCTGTAAGCGAAACACCGTTGAGCAGGTTTTGGGTTACAAAGAGGGACTGGTATTCCCCTTTTGTTACGGCATAGCGCTTATCGTCATAAGCTGCATCAAGCTTGAGATCGGTCACACCGTACGCAGCATCGGAGGCGGCCTTGGCGATGAATTGCTCACCTATAGCACGATAATAGAAGGGATTGTCCTCCTTGAGATACTTACCGATATCTTGTAGTGTAAAGGGTCTGGGAGAGGATGCCAATGCCTCTATGGAAAGAAAGATCAGCGTGATGAAAAAGCGTCTCATTTGAGATCCTCTTCCGGATCGTGTGTAATCATTTTGGGAGGCTGGGCGGCAAGCAGACGCCACAACTCATACCAGATCGGTACGGTCGAGAGCCTTACCCACAGGCTGGCTTGCGTACCGTACTTGAGCTTAGGGAAAGAGGGCCAGGGTTGATCGGACGGATCTTCCGTCACCATCGCGTAGTAGACGCCCTGTTCCGATGAAGAGGGTTCTACAGAGTGGATCAGACCTCCGTAAGTACCGTGGGAGATCTTCGGCCATCCGGAGATGTAGAGTGAAGGCCATCCGTAAAACATAATACGCACTTTCAGCCCTTTCTGTACCAGTGGCATATTGAATGAAGAGATCTTCAATCGGATCGCACGCTGAGCGACTTTGGGCATAAAAGAGAGTACCTTCTCTCCTTTTTTGAGCAGACGGTTATGGTCGTTCTGATAGATACGAGAGACGTATCCATCGCTTTTGGCGCGAATCGTGCGCTGCTTGTATCTATCGACATGCAAGGCACTTCTTTGACTGTTTTGGACACTCTTTCCCTGTTGTGTTTTGAGGCGATAGAGTTGTGCGGTAAGTCTGTTTTGTGTGATCTTGAAACGCTGTGTCGTCCGTTTGAGCTCTTTTTCCAAAATAGAGAGTTCGGATATTTTGTTTTGCAGTTGGGCGTCTGTTTTGGCATACTCCGCTTCGGTTTTGAGCAGGTGGTATTTTTTGAGCTCCATATCGCGTTGTGATTCGATACCGTCCTTGTAGAGTTTTTGTGAACGTTGGTAGTTCTTCGCCTCGATCTCTTTTTGGTTCAGAAGGGCTTTTTGGCGCTCTTTGAGCGCTTGTACAAGTGCTTGCGCCTGCTTGATCTTGTCGTGAAGGATCGCCGTTTCGTTCCGATAGAGACTCTCTTGGTGTTTGCGCTGTTCCTGAAGCGTTTGCAGCTCTTTGTCATAGTTCTGTACCTGTGTGAGGTCGGAACGATGGATCGTGTCGATCTTATTTCCGTAAGCGGCATCCAGATCGTGCATTGTAAAGAGTTTATCCCCCTTTTTAACATCACTGTTCTCTTGGACATAGAAGGTTTCGATCACACCGTCCACCGGAGCGAGAAGATCATACTGACGTTGCGTCGGATCGAGTGCGGTAAGTGTTCCCACTCCCTTGACCGTCTGCTGCCAGGGAAGAAAAAGCATCAAAATCAGCACAAATATAAAGAGTATCGTCCAGCGTACCGTACGTTTTACAAAGGCTCTGGGCTTGACTTTGGCAAGGACATCAAAACGATACATCACGACTCCTTGAGTGCTTTTGAGAGGCGGTCGATCTTGTAGAAGCCCTCCACCATCTCGTAGAGGTAGTCGATCTGTTTCATAAAATCACGCAGCGCATAGGCAACGGAGATCACGATGATCTCCGCAGCGACAAACTCTCCTATGGGCATCAGTCCTTCAAAAACAAGGTATCCGCCCAAGATGAAAAAGGAGCTTAAAAGCAACCCTTCCATCATAAATGTCAAAGAGAGTTGGCGGATGATGATACCGAACATCTTTTTGCGTGCCTGTACGAATGCCTCCAGCAACCGGTCAAGACCTTCATAGACAGCATCAGGTGACTTGGAGGCATCAAAAGGTTCCGTCTGCAGATAATAGATCGCCTCATGTTTTGCATTGGAACGTTCCACTGCTGTCTCGGCGCCATGTTTACCAAGATAGAGAATGATGACACCAAAAAGAATAATAAACATAATACCCAGTGCAAAAAGAGAAGGATCGAAGATCAATAGCAGGATCAGACTGACGATGATCTTGACAACCAACCCTGATCCGTTGAGTACCAGTGTGGGGAAAAGTTTTTGTATCGAGATCACATCAAAAAAGTAGTTCATATACTTATCGATACGTTTCGCATCTGCCATATGTGACTCCTCTTTGGCAAGGGTGGCGATATCGATGGCATTTTGTACAAATATCTTTTGCTCGAACTTCTCGATGATGTACTCTTTGATGATCTGCAAAAAGGCGATACCGAAAAAGATTACGATCACAATAAAAGCCAGTACCATAATAGATATTGTGGCATGTGAGAGTACGCTGTTGATGATGAATGCCGAAGCCAAAGGGCTGATCATCAGCAGTACTGCTTCAAGAAAAGAGTAGTAAAGCAGATAATAGATATTGTGCTTGTCACTGTGCAACACCTGACTCAGTTGTGTTCTAAGCAGGTGTAGCAGGCTGTTGCGATCCATGGTATCCTCTCTAAAATTATAGTGTATTAATCATACCATAGAAACACCAACGGGTTGGAGAAATCGGGAAGGGAACTTAGAGCAATCCCAGCAGTGCCACCAAAAGTACCGGTGGCGTGATCACCAGTCCTACCTTCATATACTCTCCCCAGCCGATCTTGACACCCTTTTGTGCGAGTACATGCAGCCAAAGCAGGGTGGCGAGCGATCCGATGGGGGTCATCTTCGGACCGAGGTTGGCACCGAGGATATTGGCGTAGGCAAGTGCTTCATTGCCGGCGTAGCCTACCTTGTCGATCGCGATGTCCATCACCATAATGGTAGGCATATTGTTCATCACCGCCGAGATAAAACCGGAGAGAAAGCCCGTACCGACAATCGCAACAGTGTCGCCATACCCTTTGAGCGCTTCGATCCATGAGGCGATCTCATCTGTCAGTCCGGCGTTCTTGAGCCCGTAGACCACGACATAGAGCCCTATGGAGAACCATACCACCTGCCACGGAGCGGCTTTGATGGTCATGATCGGTTTGGTCGCTTTGTAGTGATGGGCGATTGAGAGGAAGATCAGTGCACCGCCCAGAGCGAAGAGGGAGACGGGAAGGTGGTAGTGCTCCCCGATGAAGTACCCCAGCATCAGCAGTGCCAGAAAGACCCAGCTTATCTTGAACATGGTATGGTTTTTGATGACACTGGAGGGTTTGGGAAGCAGCGCCACATCCACGCTTAGGGGGATATCTTTGCGGAAGTAGAGCCAGAGAATGGCGATGGAGGCGATGATGCTTAGAAGGTTTGGCAGGAACATATGACGGGCATACTCCACAAATCCGATATCGAAGTATCCGGCGGTGACGATGTTGGTGAGGTTGGAAATCACCAGCGGGTTGGAGGCGCTGTCCCCGATGAACCCGCCCGCCATCAAAAAGGCGAAGATCGCGACGGGCTTCATCTTGAGGTATTTCATCTTTGCTAGCAGGATCGGTGTAAGGATGAGTGCCGCACCGTCATTGGCAAAGAAGGCTGCGACCAGCGCACCGAGAATGAGGATGTAGACGAACATCTTGTTGCCCGACCCGCCACTAAGTTTCGCCATCTTGATCGCCGCCCATTCAAAGAAGCCGATCTCATCGAGCACCATCGAGAGCAGAATGATCCCGATGAACGCCAGCGTCGCATCCCAGACGATATCGATCACCGTGATGACATCATCCATGCTTACGACGCCCAGAAGCAGTGCCGCGACCGCACCGATGACGGCAGTCGTTCCGATCTGCAAGCCCTTTGGCTGCCAGATGACAAAGATGAGAGTTACGATAAAAAGTAGGGTAGCAGTCAACATCAGGGGTTGAGTACCTTGGACTTCGCCAGTGCCGCTTCGATCTCCTCCTTGGAGACCTCACCTTTAAGCTCCAGTGAGACATTGCCGTCCATACCGCTTACCTGCATATCCGCGATCTTTACCTTGGTCTTATCACTCATGCATTCGCACTGACCTGTCGCACAGTTCTCAACCATCTTGACGATGTTCTGTTTTTTTACCTCACCGGTAAAACTGATCCTTACCCCGTTTTGGGTTTTTGCTACATTTTTGTTCATAGTATTTCCTTTGCTATAGAGAGCGATAAGCTGCTTGATCTCTTTGGAACAGCAGCGATGGTTGGGGTTTTTGGTTTTACATTCATTTCCCGTACACGCAGAGGTCTCTTCTTTAATCTTAGAGAGTGTAGTCGCACCTTTGGTGATTGCTTTGACAATAGTACCTTTATCTACTTCGATACAATAACAGATAAGGTCGGTGTCATCCAATGTAGTGACATCGTTTTGGCATCTGGGTTGCGGTGTAAATTTCATTCGAGTATCTCCTTGATCTTCGGCAGCAGCACTCTCCTGATCTCCTCATAGGTCTCTTCAAACGCTTCATATCCCTTACCGTCAGGATCTTCAAACCCTACATGCATCTTGGGTACGGGCTTGGGAAACATCGGGCAGGTCTCATGGGCATGGTCACAGACAGTGACGACCAGATCATAGTCGTTGTCGATGACTTCATCGAGTCTCTTGGAGTGGTAACGATCCTGCCAGATCCCTTTCTCTTCAAGCAGACGCCGGGCATTGGGATTGACCTTTCCCGAAGCCCTGACACCCGAACTGTGCGCTTCTATGCCTTCAAGTTCGGCATTGACAAGTGCTTCGGCGATGATGCTTCGACAACTGTTTCCGGTACAGAGAATGAGTATTTTTTTCATCGATGATCCTGTAATGAGATGGGGGATTGTAGCGTAAGTTCAATTATACATCAAGATATCTTGATGTATT
>CAYPWA010000002.1:0-18445 GCA_964414325.1 uncultured Sulfurovum sp.
AAGTTTATCGATGATCTGATCCTGTCTAATCTCTACACCTCTTGAGAGCTCATTGAGACATTGACGTGTCTCATACGGAGTATTGTCCGCTTTCCCTGTATAGGTCGGTTTTCCACAACCTCCGATAAAAAACAGCATTCCCGTACTCCACAGTGCCATTATAATCTTGAACTTCATCTCTTTTCTCCTTGTTTTTCTGACTATCCCCAGTCTTCGTTCTGCTGCTTCGCCTTATGCTTCTCTTTTTTGTATGAAGCGGCATTCTTAAGCTTTTGCAGACGGTTCAGGTTACTCATCTCAGCTTCTCGGATATCGGTCAGTCTCTCATCATCGAAATCCTCACGCATGACCGTATCACCGAAAAGGCGTTCGATATAGGACTTGAGCCGATGATGATACTCCGAGTCAAGCTGCACCGCTTCTCTCTCGTCCAGTCTCTGTTTGAGCTGCTCAAATTTTACCGTAAAATCTTGAGAAGTCACCTTGTCATCGCGGAACATACGAAAAAGATTTTTGCTGACCTTTTCAAGCTCCGTAATATACTTCTGCCGATTGAATTTCTCTATCTGCTTTGAACTGTATCTTCCGATAATCTACTCCTACTTGATGATCACGGGTACACCTTCGCGTACCGCATACCAGAGCTGGCGCATAGCGCTGTTGGTCACAGCGACACATCCTTGTGTCCAGTTATGAGAGAGGGTATAACTGTCACCATGCCCGTCTGCATTCCATGTCGGCTGTGCATGGATCGTAATGCTTCCTCCCGGATCCACACCGCGTCTCTTTGCCGCCTCGATATCCTGCGGTCTGGGATAAGAGATGCACAGCGATCTGTAGTACTTGGGAGAACAGAGCTTTCTGTGGATCCAAAACTCCCCTTCCGGGGTACGGTTGTCACCTTTTTCTACCTTTTGTCCGACAGGGTTCTTGCCCAAAGAGACGGGGAAAGAACTCATAACTTTCCCATTTCGGTAGAGATACATCCTCCGCTCTTTTTTAATCACCACGATTTTGTCTATCTTCTGGCTCTCATCAAAATCTTCCGCTTCAAGCAGCTCTTTCTTGCACGCATTCAGCGTATAGTGATCACCATCAACTTCCGGCTGACCACACCCGTTTATACCAAACAGGACAGACACAATAACCAAAGCAAACAAACCAAGTTTATATTTCATAGAAAGATTGTAGCAAAATAAGGATTATATAGAGAAAATATAGAGAGAATAGGGGAGACACAAAGCCAAAGGCTTCATGTCTATGGGTACGCTTACGCGTTTGCAGCAGCTTTTGCAGCTTCGATCGCCTCTTCGTAGTTAGGCTCTTCAGTGATCTCAGGAACCACTTGCTTGTAAGTGACTTTTCCGTCTTTACCGATCACGAAGATCACACGTGCAAGTACACCTGCGAGTGGTCCGTCTGCAAGCAGTACACCGTATGCATTACCGAAGTCTTTATTTCTGAAGTCAGAACATACTTTGATGTTCTCGATGCCCGCAGCACCACACCATCTTGCCGCAGCAAACGGAAGGTCCATAGAGACAGTGATCACTTCGACACCGTCAAGGTTCGCTGCTTCCTGGTTGAATCTTCTTGTCTCCGCATCACAGACACCTGTGTCAAGTGAAGGAACTGCGATAACCAGTTGTACTTTACCTTCTCCGCCTACCTGCTCATCTTGAAGCATAGGGTTAGAGTTCACTACTGTGACTACCGGAGCTGTATCTCCAACGTTTACTTCATTACCTGCGAGGTTACATACTGTGTCGTTTTTAAATGTTACTGTTGCCATTTAATATCCTTTTGTTAATTTTGATACTCGTATTATGGCTTAATTAGGATAAATTTAGTCTTAATTGGAAAAATACGTATATTTTTGCATTGGAGCAGTACAGCCAAAAAGCTTCCCCAAGCCCATAAACACAGACTTTACAGGGAAATGTGTTACTTTTTGTATCACTGTCGTATCAATCCCTTAACCCACTGCTCCATCGCTTTGTTGGCATCGGGATTGGGTGCTTCGAGGAAACTGACGACAAAGGTATCCTCCAGCTCCGCTACACCGATCGCACGTGGACGTACAGCAAGTACTTCGGGCTTGGGCAGGACTTTGCCAAAACAGCAGAGCAGGTTCTTTGCTGCCTTGATCTCATCACTGATCTCTCCTGCATCCAGAGATGCGGTATGTGCATAATGATCGAATTCTCCTATATAGGTTGCAACAGGATGCAGGTCGATCTGTACTTTGAGGTAAGTAAAGATCTCATCGATCGTCTGATAGTCCGTTTCATTTTTCTCGATGCGCAGTGTAAATACCGGGTACTTTTCCATGACGGTAATCTGTTTCATAGGTGATCCTTTGGGTAATTTTGGGAGAATTTTACTCTGATATCTTGAAGTATTGCTTATGATAAAGATAATATTTGAAAATACTTGTAGAATCTATATGCAGGTGTCGATCTTTTAACGGTTTGCCGCCTCCGCGGCTCCAATCGCTTCGCTCATTACGACCACTCCGGTTTCGCAGCTAAGATCGACACGCAGGTGTCGATCTTTTAACGCTGCTCACATCCCAGGCAACCTTGGGATCTTGCCCAGTTTGGAGTTGCGGCAGTACCAGCCCCAGCCTTTTTTCATCCAGTGCCCTACGATAGGCATCGGGATCATCTTGGCACTCTTGTCGCTACGGTAGACAAATGCGGCACCATCCCCCGTATCCATCACACAGAGAATATTGAGATGCTCCATGTAGCTCTCTTTGGAGTCGATACCCTGCTCTTTCATATGGATATTGTGCGCCGTGTTGCGCGCCATCACTTCGGCTACATGCCCCTGTTTCGCCCGCCATTCGGGACCCATCAGGTTCGCGGAATCTCCGATAGCGTAGATCCCCTCAAAGCCTTCCACCTCATTGTACTCGTTGGTCAGGACAAATCCCGCTTCACTGAGCGGCAGACCTGACTGGCGAAGGACACTGTGCCCTGTACCTGCAGAGATGAACATCGTCAGATCCGAATAGAGCTTCTCGCCATCCTCGAAGACAATCCCATCTTCGACGAACTCTACAATCTTCGAACCTACTTTTTTATGGATACTGGTCATCTTGAACATCTTGTCCATCATCACCAGTGCCTTTTCGCCCATCTTCTGTCCAGGCTTCTCCATAGGTGCGAAGAAAGTCAGCTCGAACTTCTCTCTGATCCCCTCTTTTTTAAGACGATTGTGTACATTGAAGAGCACCTCAAAAGCAGGCCCGCCACGCACTGCCGACGAATCTTTTGGGTTACCTCCAAAACCGAATGCGATCTTTCCGCTTCCTTTTTCCATCAGCGCGGAGAGTCTTTCGTGAAGCTGCGTCGCCTCCTCGGGTTTCCCGCAGATCGAAAGCGTATGTTCCATCCCCTGATGTACGATCTTGTCCTGTCCCAGTGCTACTACGATATAATCAAAATGTTCCAGCACACGTCCGCTCTCAAGTGTCACACGTTTCTCTTTCGGATCCAATGCGACAACCGGATCAATCACCAGCTTGAAGCCGTGTGCAAATGCCAGCTGATCGAGCGGCACGCTCACATCTTCCCGTGTCGCCTCTCCGGTGGGTATCCAGATCGATGTCGGATAGATATAGAAGTAGTCTCTGTCACTCACCAGTGTCACATCCAGGTCATGTTTACGCAGATAGATTGCTGCTTCCACTCCGGCAAATCCGCCACCCAGTACCAATACTTTTGCCATGCTTCGCTCCTAATACTTAGTAATATCCGTCTTGACATTTAAGGCATCATCGACCGTACTGTTCGATGCGATGATACCATAGACAGCTCCCACAAGCAAACCGGAAAGGATCACGACCCACACTGTCAGACGCTTCTGTATACTCTCATTGTTGTCATAATCCTCAATACGCTCCAAGGTTGGTTCGGTCATATCTATCCTTTTCTACTTTTTCAGCAGGTCTGCACGTGGATAGACGAACACCGTATGTCGCTCTACCACGATCTTCTTCTTGTCATCCACAGCATAGGCTTTGATCGTCACAGGGATCGGTACATCCTTACGTGTATTGTCTGCAAGTTCTACTTTGGTTCTCAGTACGACAACCTTTTTACGCTTCTTGCCCGGAGCGATACTGAACGGCTCTTTGGGTCTAACGATCTCGATCTTATTCTTCAGATCACCCTCGATCTCAAAGTAATAGGTATGGCGCTTGCTGTCAGTATTGGCAAACAGGAATATATAATCATTTTCCACTGCACCGTTATCAAGTACCTTATAAAGTCTCGTTGTCTTGTTGATATTCAGAAGCATATGCTCTTTTTTGCTTCCCATTGCAAAAAGTGCAACCAGTACGATCGCCAATACGGTAAAGTATGCAATGACCTTCGGTCTGAAGATCTTCGTCTTTCGTTCATGTTTTTCTGTCTCAACCACACTCGACCACTGTACAAGGCTCGGTTTGCCCAGTGCACCCATGACTTTGGTACAGGCATCGACACACTCCAGACAGTTGATACACTCAAGTTGCAGTCCCTTTCGGATATCGATGTGTGTAGGACAGACCGTCACACAGCTTTCACAAGTAGTACACTCCGCTTCAGGGTTGACTGCCTTGAGCTCCTTTTGTTTGGTAAATTCTTTATGTCTGTCATGTCCGTGTCCCTGATAGATCTCACCTCCACGGATGGGGTCATAAATCGCCATGAGTGTATCGTCATCGTAGAGTACCGACTGTACACGGCTGTAGGGACAGATATAGATACAGAAGTCCTCTTTGATGAACACCACATCCGCAATCAGGAAGAGTGCTACACCAAGCACGAATCCGATCATCACCATATGATCCGCCGGATGCTGTAGATACTTGAAAAACTCTTCAGGTGGGACAAAGAACCACATAAAGTCTGCCGCCGCGATAAGTGCAATCATAGACCACAGAAGAATGGCAATCACTTTTTTTACCTTGTTCTCAGGCTTGCTCATATCGGGCTCTTTCTGCTTGTTTTTAATACTCTTGCGTAGTCCAAGCAGTTTGGTCTCAATAAAGTCTCTGTAGATCACACGGAAGATCGTCTGAGGACATGCCCATCCACACCAGGCACGACCGCCTACCGCTGTGACGGCAAAGATCCCGAGGAACAACAGCATCAGCAAGAAAGGCATCAAGTAGAGCTCCTGCATATCAAACGCCACCCCTGCAAGGTGCAGCTTTTTGTGGTCAAAACTCAGAAGGAACAGGTGATTCCCGTTGATCGTAATCCACGGCATTACAAGTGCGAAAATCGTTGCTGCCGCATAGACCCAGTACCGCTTGATACGATACGGTATCCATCCCTTCAAATACTCTTTTGCCATATTCTTCTTAGGCTTTTTCTCTTCAACTGAAACAGTCGCTTCCATCGTTATATCCTTTCTTGTTGGTTGTTTGATTTTTCTTGTTGTTCAAATGGACAGATCAATACGGTATTGTCCACACCTGGTATTTGTCGCGGACTTGCGATCTCTACCCATGATCCCTCTACCAGTTCCCTGATGCCTCTGGATTCAATATAGTCCTTCAGCGAACTGCGACTCACATTCAACTCTCTTGCAATGGCACTCACGCTCATCCCCTCTTTGAGCAGAGAGATGATCTGTGCTTGATAGACATCGAACTTCGATGAGGAGCGGCTACCTTTGGGCCGACCGATCTGTCCAGTCTTGGCCTTCTGTGCTTCCCGAAGATCGTTCAGAAGCGGAAACACCTCGACCAGTGGTGTCTCTTTATGCACCATGGTACCTGTATTGGCAATATAGAGGGTAATCCCGCGGCTAAGCATACAGTTAATCACCTTGACAAGCTCCTCTACTACATCACTCAAGATCGCCAGATGATCGATAATAATACGATCCACTCCCTCATTCAAAGAACGGAGGAACTTCTCGAATTCTTCACGCTCCTCAATAGGACGACTCTTCGTACTATACTCAATCACCTCTTTGTCTATCTGTAACCCTTGTGTCAATGCAAAAGAGAGAATAGCACGCTGCTGCTGAGACAGATTGTTGTGTCCTGGCATCTGTCTAAGATATGCGTAGGTCATGATTCTCCTTTCTTGTTACAGCATCATTGTACACATTTTGATGTTAAAAGTCAACAATATTTTAAATATTTTCGTCATTTATTTTATTAATACGTCAGAATGGATTTATTTTCGTCATTATTTATGATAAAATGCTACAAATTAAAGGGTAACGCTAACAATAGCCAATATTTTAGCGGTGCCCTCAAGAGGATATAAAGATGAACCTAACCCATTTGGATGACCAAGACAAACCTAAAATGGTGGATGTATCGAAGAAAGAGGACACCACCCGTGTCGCAACCGCAAGCGGCATCATCGAGGTAGGTCAGGAGGCGTACAATGCTGTCATCGCCAATACTGCGAAGAAGGGACCTGTCCTACAGACCGCCGTTATCGCAGCGATCCAGGGCACCAAGCAGACCAGCACACTCATCCCGATGTGCCATCCTCTGATGCTCACCTCCGTCAAGACCGATATAGAGGAGCTTCCCGACCTCCCCGGCTTCAAACTTACCGTCACTGCCAAGCTTGTCGGCAAAACCGGTGTGGAGATGGAGGCGCTCACAGGGGTCAGCGTAGGACTGCTGACGATCTACGATATGCTTAAAGCCATCGACAAAGGCATGGTCATCCGCAACGTACAGCTCGAACATAAAAGCGGTGGGAAATCGGGCGATTTCAGCCGAAGCTGATGCAACTTTTGGCGCACCTTATCCTGCGCCACTATGCTATACTATCTAAACCTATCAAGCCTATTCAAAGGAGCATACAATGATACTCGACAACAATACACAGGAAAAACCGAAGATCGAATACCCTACCAACTGGGGCTTCAAGATCATCGGACGTGACGAAGAGAAGCTCAAAGCCTGTATCAAAGAGGTCATGGGAGACAAAGAACACCTCTGCTCACTGGGCAACCGATCACGCACAGGCAAGTTCACGACCTACAATGCAAGCTGCACTGTAGAGAGCCAGGAGGAGCGAGACAGGCTCTTCAAGTGTTTCCATGATCACGACGATGTGGAGATGGTGATCTAAGATTTCAACCGGTGCAGCATCCGATCCGCACTCAGGCTCACCAACATCGAAACGATCACATAGGCAAGGAAGAAATAGAGCCCCGGTTCCACCTCCGCACGGCTCACCTCACCTTTGTCCACTGTCAGATAGACCAAAAAAGTCGCCACCACGAAAACATCCACCATCGACCACTTTCCGATCATCTTGAAAAACGCTACGATCCCGTGGGCGAATCGGCTCTGCATAAAGAGCGCGATAACCATCAGTGAAACGGTTTTGACAAAAGGGATCAGCACGGAGAAGAGCAGGATCACAGATGCCACGACACTGTCACCATTGTCAAAAAGCTTTGCGATCGATCCGATCACACTTTTGGACTCAAAAGAGAGCACCACATCCCCCAAGTACTCTACCTCTTTGTGGATCGTCACCATCAAGATGGGGGTCAGCAGCCCCAAAAAAAGCATGATCCCTGCTGCTGCTGCACCGAAGAAGGTAAATGCTCGGAGTGATACCAGGAAGTAAAACCCTAAAAGCAGAGCCAGCAACCCCATCGCATAGAGTGTGTAGCGTATGCTCTTGGCTCTATGTCTCTCCCCCTCTTTGGCGATACGCGCCATCTCTTCTCGCTGCTTGTTCTTGTAAAATCCCAACGAGAGCCTCTCCGCCCACTCCTTGGCACGGTAGGAGGCGACCTTTTCGGGTGACATCTGCGCCACAAGCCTCTGTGTCGATGCCTCATACGCCTTGGCTTCACCGTATGCACGGATGCCAAAGAAGCATATCCCCATCAACAGCATACCAAGCATGCCATACAACACGACTCGCTTCACTCTGTCACCTCAAAGTAGATCAACAGTGTCCGCTGAAAGAAGTTGTTGTTATCATCACTGATCATCACATAGCGATGCTTTCCTACCCTTGCTAGTCCTTCAAAGTTGTCCACATCCCATCCTTTATGGGAGTCCATCTTTGCCAATACCTTGGTACGGCACCACCCCTTGCCGCACCGATCGAGATAGACCTTCTTGAGCGTTACCACAAAAGGATCGAACAATCCGGTGTAGGAGCGCTCCAGCACCAGTAGATTACCGTCATCCGTCACTTCGATGGCAGAGACTGCACTCCGTGCTTCGGGCTCCGCCTTGAAGTGCCAGCGTTTTCCGCTCAGTGCATAGATCGTCTGTCGCTTCTTGTCATCTCTTTTCAGCGGCCACTCAGCCGCTGTCAACACACCATATCTTGGGTGCCACGCCAATGCTTCGAGCGACTTGTTCCTGCTACGGTAGTTTTTGGGGTTACGCAATACAGACGGGATCGCATACTTCTTGATACGCTGACCAATCTTGGATGAGTTCTTGTGAAACCACCCGATCTTCGCTTTCCCTTCGAAAGAGATCAGCAGCCGTCCTTTGCCGTCAAGCGTCATCCCCTCACTGTCCCTGCGCCACTTTTTAAACGGTTTGCCTCCCTTTTTGGTCAGCTTTGCCGCCTCTATCGGCTCGAGTGTTTCTATCTTGTCACCAAAGGTCGCATGGAACACAAAAAGCTTTCCTTCGTCACTGACCATAAACAGCTTCTGCGAAGGTGCCCAATAGGCAAGATCGGAGATCTCGGAGAACTTCAACCCATCTATCTGCGTGAAATTCAGCACTTTCTGATCCAGTATCCGGATGCCCAGAAGTGCTTTGTGATCGGAAGGTCTGATGTTTATATCCGAGATACCGTCAAAGAGGGTGACAGCAGCAAAAAGTGCCAAGAGCAGATGTCTCATGACGCTTTGCCGCTTTTGGGGGAGACGTAGAGCATCAATACGATCCACACCACGCCAAGATCGATCGCCACATCCGCATAGTTGAAGACCGCAAAATCAAATCCGCAGTGCCACGCCACATAATCCACAACCGCTCCGTGTACAAAACGGTCGTAGAGATTGCCCAGCGCACCGCCGATCAATAGTCCCACAGGGAGCGCAAAGCGCTTGAGGTACCCCTCTTTGAGCACATAGTAGAGGATCGCCACGATCAACCCTGCCTGGATCCACTTTAGATAGGGACCTAGGAACGCGAACATAGAGAACGCCACACCCTTGTTGAGGTGCAGCTCCAAGTCGATACACGATCCGGCACGATAGTATCCCTCCAAAAACAGTGCTTTGATCGACTGATCGATCACAAAGGTGCCCAACGCGGCAAATAAAAAAACAGCAAAAACACGCATCAGACAAGCGCACCTTTGAAGAAGGAGACACACTTCTCCATCATCTCATCAAGCACCTCTTCCTCTTTGCCTTCAAGCAAAAGACGGATCTTGTTCTCCGTACCCGAGTAGCGGAAGAGATGGCGCATCCCCTTACGCTCCACCTCCTCTTTAAGTGCGTCCAGTCCCACAATCTCCTCGAATGGTCGTTTCTCTTCCACCAAGAGGTTCACCAGCATCTGAGGATAGGACTCATACGGATTGAACGCTTCGCTCGCCCGCTTCCCGCTGGTCACCAGATAGGCAAGTGCCTGCAACGCACTGGAGATCCCGTCCCCAGTCTTGGCATAGTCACTGAAGATAATATGTCCGCTCTGCTCACCACCGAAGTTGATCCCCTTCTCCTGCATCAACGCCACAACGTTCTTGTCTCCGACCGCGGAACGGTAGAGTTTCAGTCCGTGTGAAGCGAGATACTCCTCAAGCCCCTGATTACTCATCACTGTTGCGACCATACCGTCACCCTTGAGCGTACCCTGCTCTTTCATATAGACCGCCAGTACACCCATCAGCTTGTCACCGTCGATCACTTCGCCCCGTTCATCCACCATCACCAGTCTGTCTGCATCCCCGTCAAGTGCGATCCCAAGATCCGCACGTTTGTCCCGTACCACTTTCGCCAGATGCTCCGGGTGCATCGCACCACACCCTTCATTGATATTGAACCCGTCAGGTTCATCACCGATGACCACCACTTCGGCACCAAGCTCCTGCAAAATGGTGGGTCCCACCACATACCCTGCACCATTGGCACAATCGATCACGATACGTAAGCCTGCCAGCGTTAGCGGCTTGGGGAACGAGTTCTTTATATGGACGATATAACGTCCGATCACATCATCGATACGCTTGGATTTTCCGATCGCCTTTCCCGTCACCTGTGCCGCCTCTATCTTCTCTTCATCCTCGAAGATCGCTTCTATCATCTCCTCCTCACCACGGTTAAGCTTGTTGCCCTCCGCATCGAAGAACTTGATCCCGTTGTCATAGTAAGGATTGTGGCTGGCACTGATCATGATCCCCGCATCACAGCGCATATTCTCCGTCAAAAAAGCGATCGCCGGTGTAGGCATGGGACCGATCTGTATCACATCGAATCCCACCGCGGTCAACCCTGATACCAGTGCATTCTCGATCATGTAGCCGCTGCGTCTCGTATCTTTTCCTACCAGTATTTTCCCTGTCTTGGCAAACTGTTTGAAGTAGATCCCTGTCGCCATCGCCAGCCGCATCGTACTCATCGCACTGACCTTCTTCCCCGCCTTGCCTCTTACACCGTCCGTTCCAAAAAGTGTCACAATCTCTTCCTTGCATATCATCATATTTTCGTAGCTTAATTCTATCAAAAGTTCATTAACCTCCATCTACGCCCCATCACTCTTTGCTTTAATAAACATTTAATCTTTTTTTGGCTATTATTCGCGAACTATTTTCACTCTATACCCGAGTGATAACATTATTTATCCCAAAAAGGAATCCTAATGGCAAACAACAAGTCCGCAAAAAAGCGTATTTTGCAAACAGCGAAGAGAACAGAGAGAAACAGATACTACAGAACGCGTCTGAAGAACATCGTCAAAGCAGTGCATGAGGCAGTTGCAGCTGGTGACAAAACAGCAGCATCAGAGGCGTTCAAAGTAGCCAACAAAAAGATCCACGCAATGGTAAGCAGAGGTTTCCTCAAGAAGCAAACCGCTTCCAGAAAAGTCAGCCGTCTTCACAAAATGGTCAACAACATCGAAGCTGCATAAGCAGTTTCGAACCCCTCTCTTACTATTATTTCACCAATACCTTTTTAAAATTCAACACAAAGAACACCTATGTTCAAAGAGAAACTACAACCTTTTATCGATAGACATAACGAAATCAGCGAACTCTTAAGCTCCCCGGATATTGCATCGGACATCAACCGTATGACCGAACTGAGCAAAGAGCAGTCAGGGCTGGGTGAGCTTGTGGAAAAAGCAAAGCTCTATCTCGATACCGTAGAGGCGATCGAAGAAAACAAAGAACTTCTGGGAGATCCCGAGCTTGGTGACCTTGCCAAAGAGGAACTCTCCGAACTTGAACCGATGCTCCCTAAGCTTGAAGAGGAGATCAAGGTACTGATGATCCCCAAAGACAAGAACGACGACAAGAATATCTACCTTGAACTGCGTGCAGGTGCAGGTGGTGACGAGAGTGCCCTCTTTGTTGCCGATGTCTTCCGTATGTATTCACGCTATGCCGAACAGATGGGATGGAAGGTCGAAGTGGTCAGCAGCAGTGACGGTACTGCGGGCGGGTACAAAGAGCTCATCGCTCAGATCAAAGGAGACGGGGTCTACTCCAAGCTCAAGTATGAAGCAGGTACGCACCGTGTGCAGCGCGTTCCCGATACCGAAACCCAGGGACGCGTCCACACCTCCGCTATTACTGTTGCGGTCATCCCGGAAGTCGATGATGTCGAAGTGGATATCAAGCCCAACGAGATCAAGATGGATGTCTACCGATCCAGCGGATGTGGTGGGCAATCAGTCAATACCACAGACTCTGCAGTTCGCCTGACGCACATTCCTACAGGGATCGTTGTTGCCATTCAGGACGAGAAGTCACAACACAAAAACCGCGACAAGGCGATGAAAGTCCTCAAAGCGCGTGTCTATGAAGCAGAACTGCAAAAACAGCTTGACGAGACCTCCAGCCAGCGTAAACTGCAGGTAGGATCGGGAGACCGTTCTGAGAAGATCCGTACCTATAACTATCCTCAGAACCGTATCACCGATCACCGCATCGGTCTGACCATCTATGCGCTCGATGATGTCATCAACAACGGCAATCTTCAGCTGATTATCGATCCGCTTATCGCTCACGCACAGTCAGAAGCGATCCAGGAGGCAGGACTCTAAGTCCAATCCCATACCTCTTCTTCCGCTCTCGTTTTACTCCTTCTTCGCTATAATATCGCAAACGATCTAGGAGCTATATCATCATGCCTACTTTCACACAAATACCCTCAGACGACCCTATACGAGAGGTCATCAAAGCTGCTTTCGATACCAACCTCTCCCTTGAAGGTGGATGGGGTTATACCCAAGAGAGTGCCACTGTTATCACCTCTCTCCCTCAAGGGGTACAGCTTGCACAACTGGAACATATATTCGCCTCCATGCGTGCCTATCTGGAGATGAATATGACACTGCCGATGCCTGAGCGCTACGGTAGCATCAACGTCAATGAAAAAACACGTACAACAGAGAAGATAAACGGTAAACACTACCATCATGTGATCTACGAGATCACTGCCATGAAAGAGGAGACCTATGCAACGTTTATCGAAGAGTATAAAGAGGGGTATGGCAAAGAATCATTTGATATCGAAGCCCACTTCCAAAGACGCAAAGATGCTACGTTGAGACGAGAAGTTACACACTGGTTCAATATTGATGGTGTAGAATAAAAGCAGTAGGGAAGTAAAGGAGGAAAGTGTATCACAGCCTTGCCCGCAAAGGGCTGCTGTGTATAGATGAGAATTATTTAATCGCTTTTTTCTCAGTCACTGTTTTCCCAGAAAGGTCTGTCCAGCTTACTGTAATCTCATCACCCTTTTTCACACCGTTTGCCTTGAAACGATATTTGAAAAGTGGGTTCTTGGAAAGGAATTGACTTGTAGAGGCATCAAATACCACTCTGTCTCCAACCTGTGAAGAGATATGTGTAATGAAGTTCGCTTCTACACCCTTCTTCTTCGCCTGATCATATGTAAGCATTGGATGCTTGACCAGTACTTTGACTCTTACTTCGTCACCTTTGAGCTTTGCTTTGATTTTCATGTTACCCATTGTCTTTCCTTATTTCAATATGTCTGTTTGATCCGCTATCTGACAAGAAGTGAAGTAATTATCCTTCACAACCACCTTTTGCAACATTAAGAGAGACCGTTCCTTTGTAGAACTTGCCGTCTTTACCTTCAACGATTGCTGTAATCGTACCGTTTCCACCATTCTCATCTGTAGCCTTAAGTTTGATCTTGAAACCGTAGTCTACGATCGCACCTTCAGGGATATTGAATACGATAACAGCACTTTCCGGGTTCATATTCTGGAAAATCGCTACTGTTTTGGCAGGGATGTCCGTTTTCACAGAGATAGGTACCGCACCACCGTTTGCTGCTACTTTAGGTGCTTTCACCTTAACCTTGTCACTCTCTTCCGGTTTAATATCACCGTAAAGTGCTTTGATTGCATCATCAACTGTCTTCGCTTTCCACGCATCAGGCTTTGTCGCTCTGAAGTCGATTGAAGTGAATGCGCTCAATGTAGCCGGCAGTGTTGCCATTGCCAATACACCAAAACCAATGAAATTTCTTCTGTTCATACTGTTTCCTTTTATCTGTAATATTGATAGGTACGAAAGGTTTACACCTTAGGCACCATTATACTCTAATTATTGTGAAGCAAATGTGTACCCACACTTATTTGCTTGCACCTACCATATAGTCTACGATCTCTTTGATCTTGTCATCAGGGAGTGATGTACCGCCTTTTGGAGGCATACCGTTGATTCCGTGAATCGCATTGTGATAGACTTTGTCCATCCCTTTTTTGACTCTTGCCGCCCAGTCTTTTTTGTTGCCTACAACCGGTGCACCCATAGCATCTGTCGCATGACATACTGCACAGGAGGCTTCATAGGCTTTCTTACCGGGATGCTCTGCACCTGCACCCTCTTTTTTCTTCGGAAGGTCTTTTTTCTCTGAAATTGGAGGCAGATAGTCACTGATCCCCGATCCCTGAATACGAGCAAGTTCGGGCTTGCCTTTAAAGCAGTTCTTCATACATCTTGTCTTTTTACTCACCGGACCGATACCGTAGTTCGTAAAGTCATTGAAGAACTTACGTGTATTCTCCAAACCGTTCTTGCCACGTATCTCAGGGATGAACCCGTCAACGTTAGGCATTTTGATCTTTAGGAACTTCTCTCTGTTGAGTTCATACTCATCATCAAGCTCTTCGCCATCGATCTTCAGTTCGTTGATAGAGATAATGTATGCACACAATGCATAGACTTCATCATCTGTCAGAGACATCGGATGCGGATGCGGCATACCTGTTTTGATGTACCACCAGAGTGTACTTGCATACGGCCAGTAAGTTCCAAATACACGGATAGGCCCATCATCATTACCATCTACACGCTGATTGGTCAGCGTTTTGTGCCCTTCATAGGCGTTCCCTTTCTGCAGTGCAGGATAACCTGATCCACCAGTACCGAAGTCGAAGTGACAAGCGGAACACTTCTCTTCATAGATTGCATCACCCTCTTCTACTGTACCTTTTCCTTCGGGAAGCCCTGTACCATCAGGCATCACATCGATATTCCACGCTTTGATCTCATCTGGCGTCGCAGGTCTTCCAATTTTAAAAGATGCTGCATGTGCCTTGGTGTTTACATGGTAAGCTGACGTCATTCCTTTCTTTACAGGATAGGTCACACCACCGTCAATCACTTTTTTCCCATTTGTATAGGTATGTGATGCGTCACTTCCTGCAAATAGTGTTGTCGATGCCGCAGCGATCATCGCTGCTGACATCATTAAATTACGATAAGACTTGAACATTGTTCACCTCCCCTTTCGCTGTAACTTCCCAGGTAAAGACACCATTTCTATGGTATACCGACTCAACACCCATCACTTTTCTCTCTGCTTTCACCATCGGCTGGATATGTCCGGCATCATCTCGTGCGCGGCTTCCGAGAATGATCGGTTTTCCATCCCACTTGTAGATGAAGCTGAATCGTGTCCATGCTTTTGGAAGTACAAGACCCTTCAGACTTGCCTCTACCCAGTTTTTTCCACCGTCGAAAGTGATATCCACACCTTCGATAGTACCCATACCGGACCATGCAAGACCCTCGATCTCTACGATATCACCCTTTTTCAGATCCGTCCATGGTTTTTCAGGACAAGGAGAGGTGATAACAGAGTTGACCTCGTTGGCATAGAAGTGCTGGATCGCTTTACCGCTTGGTTTAAGTGCCGTATATTTCGCCGTCTCTTCCTTGGCAAAGAAAGGCTCGGAAGCGAATTCAAGACGACAGAGCCACTTAACACACAGGTTGCCTTCCCAACCTGGGACAAGCAGTCTGATCGGATATCCCTGCTCAGGTCTGAGTGCTTCACCGTTCTGTGCCCAGACGATCATTGCATCGTCAAGCACTTTGTCGATAGGCACGGTTCTACCCATGTGGGAGTTGTCCGCACCTTCTGCCAGCATCCAGCGTGCGTTCGGTTTGAGTCCCAGGTCTTTGAGGATATCTTTGATGTATACCCCGGTCCATTCTGCACAGCTCATCATTCCTTTGGCAAACTGCAGTGACGGGAACTGTGGTCCTCTCCACTCCGGTCCGCCGTTGGCAGGACACTCGATGAAGTGGATACGGCTGACACTCGGATAACGCTTGAGCTGATCCATCGTAAGCACCAACGTCTTCTCCACAAGTCCGTGGATCATCAGTCTGTGCTCGTTCGGATCGATCTCAGCCGTACCACCGTGGCTACGGCTGAAGAAGAGACCATTTGGTGTAATGATCCCGTTCATATCCTGGATCGGACACATTGCGATAGACGCATACCAGTTCCCTGAAGAGAGAAGTTTAGTATTTCTTCTTGTTACATTGTGTTCATATGGAGAGGGCTGTCCATATCGATTGTGCGTGACAGGATACCCGAATGTCGTACCCCATGGTTGCTCTTCGAGGATCGCAGGATCACCCTTGAGTCCTTTTTTGCCTTCTGACGCATCGATCTTCACTGGCGCCATAACGCTTGCAGCTGCCATCGCACTGACCGAAAACGCTGCTGACTTTTTGAAAAAGTCTCTTCTGCCTGACTCGACTGTTTCAGCTTCAGAAGCTTTACTTATCTTAGTCATATTACCTCCTTATTTTTCTTACGTAGCACTCCTAACCCGACATGAGCAGAGACACTATTGTCCTTGATTGTAATCGAAAAACAATTAAAATGTCAAGCAAAACAATAAATATTTTCCCCCCTAACAAAATATACTCCAAATAGATACAAATTATTAGATTTTCCAATAGCTGATCAATAAAATATTTGAGTTTTATCAGAAAAATAGAACGATATGGGAAGACCCTCCATTATCCTATTTATGATAGAATACCTCTTATCAAATCAGAAGGATGTATGATGAGAGACGTTGGCACGGTACATGCCCTTTTCATCTCCCAGCACGGCAAAGAATCTCCTCTCAAGAAGAGCGAACTGCAACTCGATCCGCGAGGGATCATCGATGACAAACACTACGACACCATACCGGAACGTACGGTACTTGTCACATCACTGGAGAGCTATGATATGGCTTTCAGAGAGTTGGGTGTAGAAATGCCCCACGGCTATCTCGGAGAGAACCTTCTGATAGACTACAATCCCTACCGGCTGCCTGTCGGCACCCACCTTCATATCGGAAGTGCTACTCTGGAGATCACACAGAACTGTACCCTGTGCAACCACCTCTCCACCCTGGACAAACGCATTCCCAAACTGCTCAAAGACGATAGAGGCGTATTTGCCAAGGTGGTCTCGGAAGGTACCATACAGAAAGGGGATACCGTCTCCGTCGCCACTTAAATGAAACTATCCTCTGCGGGGTGGACAGGTATGCGTACCCCACAAAGAGAAAATGATATTTTTTGTGTAGCGCAGACTTTTTTGTCCACCGATATATAGGTGCCTAGGATGTTTTGCCCCTACCTTGCAACACAACAATGCCAAGCAACCATCCGGGTAAATTTTTTATAAGAAGAAAAGAAGGCGCCCGGACAAAGGGCGCGAAAAAGAGAAGCCGGGATTATTTCCCTGCTTTAAGCTCTTCGAGTATATTCTCGAATTTTTTCTGTGCATCGACAAGCACATCGATGGATGCTTTGTCCGTGATGTTCAGTGACGCGATCCACTTATAGACATTCGGAAATGCCATGTGAATGGTCTTCTCGCCCTTTTTCTGATACTTGTAGGCAGAACAAGGTGCGAACGCTCCCGCTTCAGGATGCAGCTTGGAGACCTCGTAGATCACTGCGATCTTACAGATAGAGTAGACATCATAGAAAAGATACCAGTCTTTGTCGTGCTCATCAAAGTCATAATTGAGATCCGTAAATCCTGCCATGACGAAACCGTTTGGTGCGAGTTTGCCTTCAAACTCATTTTCGAAATCATCTTTAGCATCTTCCCAGTCATCACCTTTCTGCTCCATCGTGATACGTGTGATCACCTCTTTTTCAGGCTTTTTGGAAGCATACGGAAGCTCGATGAACTTACCTTTTGGCATCGCCGCTTTGAGTGCCTCTTCGATCTTCTGACCCAGCTTGACCATCTCAGGATTGTCTCTGGGGATCCGCATCATGTCTGCCATCACCTCCGGTCTCAGTGTCGCAACAGAAATCGTTTTACCACCTTTGGGTGTGTAGATAGACATACTAAGCGGTGTAAAGAGTCCAATGTCCGGATACTTCTCCGCAAGTGCGAGTGCAGTATCTTTTCTAAAGACCACCATCAGATTGTACACATCCATATGTGTCTTGCCAAAATCTCTTTTGAAGGGGAAGTTCATATCATTGTTCGCCGCGATCACAAACCCTGCCTTCTTGAAAGCCTCTTCAATAGTCTGTGGCGTGATCTTCCCATCACTGTTGTCCGCCTGCCATACTCTTACATCGTTCTTGAACGTCTTGTCAGCCGCTGTCAATCCTGTCACTACAAGGAGTGCTATCAGTAACCCTTTGATCAGTTTCATTCTGTTCCTTTGTCTCTGAAATATCGTGCCTAAGCACCTTTACGCATTAATTATAGCCCAAGTTCATTTAATGCACATTAAGGATAACATTGGTTAGGAGGAAAACATCTATTGTCTATGGATGTTGTGAAGATTCGTATTGGGGTTCTGTCTGTCGGTATGAAAAAAAGAAGAAAGATCGGTACATGGTGATGCATCTCCATCGCCATGTACCACTATGTGGACGGATAAAAAAGAGCGATGCCCTTTTTTATTTTAGAATCTATAGCGGATGTAGAATCTGAAGTCGTCTGCTGCTTCTAC
>CAYPWA010000003.1:0-18042 GCA_964414325.1 uncultured Sulfurovum sp.
AGGAGCGTGAGCTCAATGTAGTGGTGGTGACGATGATGAGCGGATCGATGTATTTTGGCACCGTCAAGCAAAAGAGTGACATCGCTGCCGAGGTGGTATCGACACTGGGGTTTTCAGCGGTGAAAAATGCCGATCTCTTTACCCATATGCTCTTTGCGGACAAGATGTATTCGCTTAGCCGACCGAGCAAAAAGCTCTTCTCCGTACACAAAGCGGTCGAAGAGCTGGTCAGCTTCGATCCACTGGGAAAAGCGGCGGACTTTGAAGCACTGACCGAGACGCTCAATTCTCGTCTTAAAAAAAAGGCGTTGCTCTTTATCGTCTCGGATTTTGTCGGCGATATCGACCTGAAGCTGTTGAGCAAAAAGCATGATGTCTTTGCGATCATGGTACGTGACCGGTTTGAAGAGGATCCGAGCGAACTGGGCTATCTGCGTCTGATCGATATGGAGACGAAGCAGAGTTTTGAGGGCAATATCGACAGCGGTACGCTCAAGAGCTACAAAAAAGCGCTGCTGCATAATGATGAGAAACTCTATCGGCAGTTTCGCAAACAGGGTATCCGCTTCGCAAAGGTCTATACCCATGAAGATCCCGTCACGGCGATCATGAAGCGGATGAGAACATAGCAAGAAAGGCAATATGATGAATGAGCAAAATCTATCGGCACAGTTACGCGATATCAAGCCGCTGCTGGAGATCCCCGACTACAGTTTTTATCTCTACTGGGGGTTGATCACGGCGGGGATCGTGTTATTGCTTGGTATTCTCTTTTTTGTGGGCAAAAAGATTTGGGAGAACCGCAAGATCAACAAAGCCAAACAGTACCTTGCCGCTCTCAAATCGATCGACTGGAGTAACAGTAAAAAAGCGGCATACGAAGCGACGCACTATGCCAGACTGTTGGCAACCGATGATCGCCGCAAAGAGCTCTTTGCGCAGCTTGAACCGATGTTGGAGAAATATAAATACAAAAAGGTGGTCGACAAGGTCGATCAGGACACATTGAACAAATTTAATCTATATGTGCAGGTAGCAGATGAGTCAATTTAGTTTTGAATATCCATTGGCATTTTTGGTCATCGTACTCTTCTTGGTCTGTGCCAAGTGGTGCAAGGAACGCAGTCGTGCGATCTTCTTTCCCCATGTGGCGACGCTGATGGCATCAGAGGGGTACAAAAGTACCTTTCTGGCATGGTTGAAATGGGTCGGGATCATTGCGGCGGTGACTGCACTGGCATCACCGGTGATCACCAAGAGCTACACCAACTCCAAAAAAGAGGGACGCGACATCGTTCTGGTAATCGACAGTTCCGATTCGATGCGTCAAATGGGTTTTGACCCGAACGATCCTTTCAAGAACAAGTTCGATGTTGTCAAAGAGGTGGTTGAAGACTTTATCAAGAAACGAAAGGATGACCGTATCGGGTTGATCACCTTTGCGGATGTGGCATTCATCGCTTCCCCTCTGACCTTTGAGAAGAAGTTTTTGACCGACATCACCCGTATGCAGAAGCTGGGTGTGGCGGGAAAACGCACGGCGATCAACGATGCGCTGGTACAGGCGTACAACCTGCTGGACAAGTCCAAAGCGAAATCCAAGATCGTCATCCTACTTACCGACGGGATAGACAATATGAGCAAGGTTCCCTTTGCCGATGTGAAGAAGATGATCGAGAAGCGCAAGGTCAAGCTCTATACGATCGGGATCGGTACGCCTAGAGACTATGATGCCAGATACCTCACCGCGCTGGCACAGGCGGGACACGGTGAGGCATTCGGTGCGAGTGATGCGACGGCTTTGGAGCAGATATATCGAGAAATTGACAAGCTCGAAGCAAGCAAACTAAATGATAAAAAGGTTGTTGAACATACCTATCTTTTTGTCTATCCGCTCTTTTTGGCGGTATTGAGCTTGCTGCTCTTTATCTATTTTAGAAACCAAAGAGGAGTATGATAATGGAATTTGTATATCCCTATCTGTTTTGGATCATGATTGTACCGTTTGTACTCTTCGCAATATTGGTTTCGACAAACAAAGAGCGACTTTCACGTATTTTCGATGCCAAAGTATTGGAGCGTCTAAGTGCGGGGGATGAAAGTATGCCGCAGAGAGTACGAAATATTATTTTATTTACGGCTATTTTTTTGATGATCGTTGCGATGGCAAGGCCGGTCATAAACGAGGGAGAAAAAAGCGTGGAAGTGAAAGGACTGACGCTGCTTACCGCACTGGATATCTCCGGATCGATGCGAAGCCGGGATGTCTACCCTAACCGTCTGGAGTTTGCCAAAAAGAAGATGGAGGAGTTCTTTGATGCAATGCCCAGTGATGAGATCGGTGTAGCGGCGTTTGCCTACAGCTCTTTTGTGCTCGCCCCCTTTACGAGCGACAAAGAGACGCTCAAGATGATTGTAGATGGTGTCGATGACAGCTATATCAATATGGGCTCAACCGACTTCTCAGCACTGGGCAATCTTGCTGCTGAGCTGCTGAAGAAGAAAAAGCCCAAGATACTCGTACTCTTTACCGATGGGGGTGATGAGGAGGCGATTGCAGGCTTCTCGGATATACTCAAGGAGAACGGTATCGATCTCTATGTGGTGCTTGTCGGTACAAAGAAAGGCGCACCGGTGCTTGATACCAATGGCAAGCCTATGAAGCTCAAAGACGGTGCGATCGCCATTACTCAGAGAAACGATGCTTTGGGTCTGCTGGCAAAAGAGAACGGCGGTGCGTATGTGATCGCAGGGAATGGAGAGCAGGATATGAAAAAATTGGCTGCAGTGATCCATACCAAATATAAAATGCAGGCACAGGGGGAAGTGAAGATCAAGCAACGAAGCGAGTATTTCTATGTCCCATTGGCGCTTGGACTCTTTTTTCTGCTGATCGGATTTAGTTCACTTCCGAGATTTCGAACGAACAGTGAACAGCATATGATGAACAACGGAGGTATAAAATGATCATGAAAAAACAGATGCTATGGATTGCATTGTTCTGTTCACTGATCACTTCTGTCTATGGCGGATTGACCGACTTCAAGACGATCAAAGAGGCGAAGGAAGCATATCAAGCCAAGGAGTACACCAAAAGTGCGGCACTCTATAATACGCTGGAGAAGAACCTGCCCCAGAAAGCGTATGATCTAGGAAATGCCTACTACAAATCCAAGAACTACGATGCCGCGCTCAAGGCGTATGAACGTGCCAAAGGTGAGGGGGTGGATGAGGCACAGCGTCTGCACAATATCGGGAATGTACACTTTATGAAAAACGAACTGGACAAAGCGATCAAGGCGTATGAGAAGGCACTGAAGATACATGAGGATAAGGATACCCGCTTCAATCTGGAACTTGCCAAGCGTAAAAAGAAGCAGCAGGAGCAGAAGAAGAAACAACAACAGAAAAAACAGAACAAAGATCAGAAGAAAAAGAACGATCAGAAGAAGAATAAAGACCAAAAGAAGAACGATAAGCAACAACAGAAGAATCAACAAAATAAAGACCAAAAAAAGAATAAAGATCAAAAAAAGAAACAGCAGAACAAGTCCGATCAGAAAAAACAGAGCGACAAGAACAAAAAGAATGAGCAGAAGAAAAAGCCTGATAATAAACAAAAAGGTGACAAGAAAAAAGAGAATGAGAAGAAAAACGGAGAGAAGAGTAAGTCCGATGCAAACAAAGAGAAGAAACCCAAAGATCAAAAGGGTCAAAATCAGTCCGGGCAGCCTAAAGATCAGAAACGTATGAGCAAAGAGGAGAAACTCAAACAAGCGGAGATGAAACGGTTGCTCAAAAAGATGGGACAGAAGAAGACACCGACAATGATGTACCAGATGGGCAGTGGAAAACCCAAACGCAATGAGGATATTCGACCATGGTAGGCTCTTGGTGTGGGTGTGTTTTGAGTCAAGCACTCTGGCAGTCACGAACGCAAGCGCCTGTTTCACAGGTGGGGCGTTCCTTTGTTGCACTTGACTCAACACACAAAGGTGACAATGATATTCAAGGTACAGTTATCAAAAAACAAATATCCATAAAGGAACCAAAATGAAAAAACGACTATTTGTACTATTTGCTATGCTATTTACACTGCTCAATGCAGCATCTGTAGAGGCTACCCTGAGTCAGTCTGAGGTGGTACAGGGTAACCCCGCACAACTCAAGATCATTGCAGAAGGTGAGGGGGTGAAGTTTCCCGATATCCGTCAGATAGACGGTGTGCCTGTAGAGGGAAGAAGTCAGAGTCAGCATACATCGTTACAGATTATCAACGGTAAGAGCACGGTGGCACATACGACGGATCTGATCCTTACCTTCACACCCAAAAAGGATATGCAGATTCCCTCTTTTGATGTGGAGATCGAAGGCAAGCACTACAAGACCAAGCCTCTGAGTCTGAGGGTGGTGAAGTCAACCGCACCTCAGAGTGCCGAAACAGGGAAATTCTCACTTACGATGAAAGCGGACAAGAAGCATGTCATTGTAGGAGAGCCTCTACTTGTGACGGTCTATTTTTCTCTGCGTAACGATGTGAGACTCTCGGACAATCCACAGTATGAGAGACCACCGTTTGACGGTTTTTTTGTCAAAGAAGTAAAGGATGAGAAGCACTACTTCAAAGGTGATCATCGTATTACGGAATTGCGTTATGTGCTCATCCCGCAAAAACCGGGGCACTACACCATTAAGCCTGCTACTGCCAAAATAGGGGTAGCCGATACCAGCAGACGCGATATCTTCGGACGTTATTTCGGTACGATATGGCAACCGATCCGATCCAATGCGCTTGAGATCGATGTCGATCCCGCACCGCAGGATACCGACCTGATCGGACGCTTCTATATCGAAAGTCATATCGACAAAACCGAGACCAAAGCCAACAAGCCTGTCAACCTGACCGTCAAGATCGAAGGAGATGGGTCGCTTGAGGATTATGAGATGCCCAATTACGATATTGACGGGGTGACGGTCTACAGTGACGATGCGGAGGTGACGACCAAGGTGATCGGTGACAAGCTCAAGAGTACCTATGTCAAGAAGTTTGCTTTCATTGCCGATCATGACTTCGAGATCCCCGCACGGAAACTCACGACATACGATCCTCAGACCAAAGAGGTTAAAACACTTGAGATCCCTGGATACAGTGTGCACGTAGAAGCACCGAAGCATGCGGCAGTTACCACATCGGCTCCCACAGAGTCGCACAGTGGAGAGGTACAGACCGACTTGAAGCTTGACCGATCCTCTCCGTCGATTAAGCCGACACAGCCCTCCGAGGTGGTGAGCATACCTGCATGGTGGATGCTCCTGTTAGCATTTGCCGGCGGTATGGTAACGATGTTTTTACTGGGCAAGATCAGATGGAAGCCCAAAGCTTCCGTGTTTAAAGAGTCCGATGCGCTCAAGATCCTCTATGGACACATGAGTGACGACCCTGAGGTCGAGGAGATGGTACGTAAGCTCTATGCCAAGAAAAATGGGCAAAAAGATGTTATCATTGACAAAAAAGAACTCAAAGCGTTGGTGGAGAAGTATCGTACTCTCTGACGTACAGGACAGCCCATGAGCATTAGCAATGTCGCCTTTTTCTACGGGACGGTAGAGGAGGCATATCTTGAAAAGATCAAAATCGAGCTTGATGAAGCGCGTGCCTTCTTTTTCCCGCTGAACGAACTGCTTAGTATCTCACATGACCACTTTTCACACTACATTGTCTGCGGCACTCTTGAGGAGATCAAGGAGGTCGTACAGTTCGCGCTACAGGAACGAAAGAGTCTGGGGATCGTGCCGCTACCCGATCAGCGAGCCTTGATGCATACTTTTGCGCTTCCTTCGAAACTGAGGGAGAGTATCGCGTTGGCAATGCAGCCCGCAGAAGAGAAGATCGACGTGCTTCTGTGCAATTCCGAAGCGGTATTGCGTGAGGTGGTCATTGGAGATGTTCCGCCGCTGGACAGCGATGAGAGTCTGTTGCAAGGGCAAGGAGTTCTCTCGCGTATCAGGTTGCTGTGGCACACTTTGGGCAAGGTGAGTAAACTACACCATCGCCGTTTTACCCTGACCGATGAGGAGGGTAAAAGTCTCAAGCTCTCTGCGGTAGGGCTTGTGGGGATGGAGTACCATAACGGAACCTTTGCCTCCAGACTGATCGCTTCACAGATCAATGCCAGTGATGCCAAGCTCTCTTTGTTGATCCTCTCTCCTGTTTCGATACTGCAATATTTGGGCTACCTTTTCAAAGCGTTCATTCCCAGACGCACACCTAGACAACTTCCCCAGTCTTTGGGGTATCTGCGTAGCAGCTACCTTAAGATAGAGAGTGACCAGAGCCTTGAAGTGCGGGTAGACGGTGTCCATCTACAGAAGACGCCTGTGGAGCTGAGAGTGGAGAGCAGGGCGTTGGCACTGAGTGTGGGTGAGACATTCTGGGAGCGCCAGAGTGACGAGGTCAAAGGCAAGAATAGTACCAAGATTGACCATCTTCCCAGTGACGAGGAGAGTGCTGCCTATCTCTCCAAAGCGATTCCGCTTTTCTCTCATGCATCCCAGGCACAGCATGCATCACTGTTTAGCTCACTGAGGGAAGAGGCAAAGCTGACCTCGACCTTTATGACGCTCTTGATCCTGGCGACGATGATCGCCACCTTCGGACTTTTTATCAATTCCGCTTCCGTGATCATCGGTGCGATGCTTTTGGCTCCTTTGATGCAGCCGATCGTGAGCCTGAGTATGGGGGTGTTGCGTCAGGACAGTGTATTGGAGCTCACCGCTGCACGAACCATCGCCATAGGGGTCGGTGCGGTGCTTGCCACTGCAGCGATCATTGCCGGGTTGACACCCATCGAGAAGCTCAGCAGTGAGATGGCAGGACGACTCTCTCCAACAATCCTCGATCTCTTTGTGGCGATCGTTTCGGGCGTGGCGGCAGCCTATGCCAAGAGCAATGAGAAGATCGTCGGCTCTCTTGCAGGTGTGGCGATCGCGGTTGCGTTGGTACCGCCTATTGCGGTAGCAGGGATAGGACTTGGATGGGGTACGTGGCATATTTTCTCTTCGGCATTTTTGCTCTTCTTGACCAACTTGGTAGGGATTGTATTGGCTGCGGCATTGACTTTTATGCTACTGGGGTATTCTCCTATCAAGATCGCACGCAAAGGGGTGATGATCTGGCTGGCGATCGCATTGGTGATCTCAGTGCCACTCTACAGTGCCTTCGAGACAATGCGTGAACACAGTACTATACAGCAGCGTCTTACCAACGCACACTTTATGCTCGATGCACATGAGGTGACACTGACACATATTGAACTTCTTCAGCATGGGGAGAAAACAGAGCTTCGATGTGAAGTGATCGCTACGGGCTTTTTAAGCAAAGAGGAGAAGCGGGAACTCAAAGCCAAGATCGAAGAAGATATTGGAGAGAAGGTCGAGGTGATAGCAACGTTCAGATACCGATTATAAGGGTAGGGTATGCGATACGGTCGCACCTACGGTTTATAAGATATCATGCAGGCTATTTGCCTCTTTCATCCATTGGTTAAGGGTTTCCCACTCTTCATTCTCGACCATTTCTTGACAGGATGTGAGCTCTTTTTGGAAACATCCGATTGCTTCAAGAAGATTGGATTTGTTCTGGCGGAAGATATCCTCCCACATGCTTGGACTCGACTTGGCGATACGGCTCATATCTTTAAACCCTCCGCCTGCGAGGGCAACGATACTTTCGGGATCTTCCTGACGCATGACGGCATTGGCAAGTGCGTAGCTGAGTGCATGCGGCATATGGGAGATAAAAGCGGCGTGGCGGTCGTGCTCCTCTGCCCCCATAAAGACCAGCTTCATCCCGATCTCTTTGAAGAGTCTGATCGCTGTCTCTTTTTGGTGTTCACCGCTCTTTTCAAGGTCACACAGTACCACGACTTTGTTCTCATATAAGTCTGGGAGTGCTGCTGTCGGACCAAATTTCTCCGTTCCGGTCATCGGGTGTGCGGTGACATAGTAGTGACGCAGATGGGCGGGGATGCTTTGTGAGATCTTTGCTTTGGTGCTGCCCAGATCGATAATGGTACAGTCCGGATTACTCGGAGTAAGCTGTTGCGCTACGGCGATGATACCGTCGACGGGGATGGAGAGGAAGATGATGTCACACCCTCCAAGGACCTCAAGAGAATCCGTTATCTTGTCAACCAATCCGAGTGAGAGTGCCTCTTCACAATGTTGAGGGTTGTGATCAAGTCCGATGAAACGGTAAGGCTGGGGCGTTTTTTTGAGTGCCAGTGAAAGAGAGCCTCCCATCAGTCCTAATCCTACGATACCTATCTTCATCACTGCCATACGAGACCTCTGTATTGTGTGGTAAACCCCGAGCAAATAGCGCAGGCGGGTGCTTTGGGTGATTATAGCATTTTTTCATAGGGCTCTTATTGAAAAGACGATAAAATGGATGCAAAATTTTTAGTAAGGCAATATACAATGATCAGAAAACTGGTACTCTCCTGGATGCTTATAGGCTCACTGCTTCTGGCACAGAAGATCACAAAGATCGAGTTTGAAGGGCTTCACCATCTTTCTCCACAGGTGGCAATGGAGATAGCCGGCCTCCGTGTGGGTGAGGAGATGAACATCGAAAAGATCAATCAGGCGATCGTAAACTTCTACAATCAGGGATATTTCGAAGATGTCTGGGCCGACAGAGAAGGCGGAAAACTGATCTTTCACTTCAAAGAGAAAGTGGCGATCGCCAATGTGGAGATCAAAGGGTTCGGATCGGGTGACGAAGCAGACAAACTGCTAAAGAGCATCGGTTTAAAAAAGGGTGACCTTTATGATGAGTCCAGAGTGGTGAAGGCCAAGAAACTACTCTCCGAAAGACTGCAGGCTATGGGCAATTACGACTCTGTAATCGAGGTGACGACGACTCCGGTAGGAAAAGGTGCTGTTTCCGTAGTATTCGATGTCAATAAGGGAGAGAAGATCAAGATCAAAAAGATCAACTTCGAGGGAGCCAAAGCATTAAGTAAGAGTGATCTCGAACGTGATCTGGTAAACAAAGAGGAGGACTTCCTTGGATGGATGCCTTTCCTCAATGAAGGTGAAGTGCATGTAGATCAGCTCGAATATGATGCCTACCGAATCAAAGAGACCTATATGCAGCACGGATATCTCGATGCCGAAGTCAGCAAGCCACTGATGAGGGTAGATTACAGTAACTATACCGCCGAGATCGACTACCAGATCAAAGAAGGACCACAGTATCGTGTAGGACAGGTGAGCATCTCTCAGGATATCAAGGGACTCGATACGAAGGCGTTACTCTCTCAGTTGAAGCTTAAACAGGGAAAAATCTTCAATATTAAACGAATGCGTAAAGATATGGAGATGATCAAAGATGCGGTAGGTGATCTCGGATATGCCTATGCCCGAGTCTCTCCACAGATGCGTAAGGATGAACAAAAAAAGATCGTCAATCTTCAGTATGTGATCGATCCGGGAAAGAAAGTCAAAATACATGACGTACTGATCTCCGGGAACGATACGACCAAAGACCGTGTCATCCGTCGTTACATCTACCTGGCTCCAGGCGACTACTACAGTGCGACAGACCTCAAAGACAGCAAGAGTGCCTTAGGAAGAACCGGCTTTTTCGAGAAAGTGGATATTCAGACGCAGCGTGTATCCGAAGATGAAGTTGATTTACTTGTTAAGGTGAAAGAGACTTCGACCGGTACGATCTCTCTGGGAGGAGGGTACGGTAGCTACGAAGGATTGATGGTCAATGCCAGTGTATCGGACAAGAACCTCTTTGGTACAGGGATCACCGGAAGTATCGGTTTTGATATCTCCAAGATCTCTCAGAGTTACAATATTTCGTTTGTCAACCCGAAAGTCTGGGACAGTATGTACAGTCTTGGAGTCAGTTTCTATAAGAGAAAATATGAGTACTATGACTATACGGAAGATACATTGGGAGCATCACTGAATGTCGGAAGGCAATTTTTTAGACACATGTCTGCATCAGTCGGTGTAGGATATGTAGACAATCAGTCCGAATATAATCAAGACAGTACTTTGGGTACGGACTATCTCAATAGACTCTATGGAGATAAATACCGAAAGATATCCGGTTTTGTAGGGGTCTCTTGGGACAATACGGATGATTATTATCTACCGAGAGAGGGCTATATCGCATCTTTGAATGTGGAATTTGCTTCTTTGAATGGTGATGATGTTAATCCCCAGGTCTATCCTGCAGGATATGCGGACTTTACTAAATTGGCTGCACGATTTGGTGCCTATTACGGTATGGAAGACTGGATCGACTATGACCTGATTCTTCGTTTTAAAGCACGTGGAACGTATATCAGCAAAGAGGCGGATGCAAAGCTTCCCATTGCAGAAAGACTCTTTATGGGGGGGATCGGGAGTGTGAGAGGCTATCAGCCCTATTCGATCTCTCCTACATTGCCGAACGGGGATAGAATTGGAGGCACCTACCGTACTTCTGCAACAGTGGAAGCGAGTATTCCTCTCTCGGAAGCGGCAAAAATGAGATTGGCATTCTTCTTTGATATCGGTATGGTCGGAACAGATGACGAGCGCTACTATGATGACTTTACCGATCCTGCAAATCCGCAGGTGAAAACATACAAGGGTGAGAATATCACGCGCTCTTCCGTAGGTGGCGTAATCGAATGGCAATCCGGTTTCGGTCCTATCAACCTGGTCTTCGGATATGCTTTGGATGACAAACCGGGAGATGAAACCTCTACCTTCGAATTCTCTATGGGATCAAAGTTTTAAGAGGGGAAGCAAAAGTTCCCCTGACTTGACAACTCCCTGTATAAAGCATAAAATTCGTAATTCGTAATTCGTAATTCGTAATTCGTAATTCGTACTATAGTCCCAACGCTTTACATGCAGGTACCTTCTCCTCATCTTCGATGATCACGGCAAACGGGATCGGTTTCTCCAGCATCTTAATCTTCTCTTTTGCGAGATAGAGAGGCTGATTGGAGATGATGCGCAGGGTTTTGTTTTCATAGGCAAACCGTATCTTCGCATCGTTGGATGCTTCATGCAGAAAGACACTCAGTGTATAGATAAAGCTGAGCCAGAGCATATTGTCTTTCTCAGGAAGCATTGCTTCGAAGCTTTGAAAGAGTGGTTTGTGCAGCAGCTCTTTACCGTGCATACGCAGCAGAAGCGCTATGAGGAGTATCTGCTCATGCGTAAAGCCGTAGTTGAGCTCCTGCATCGCGATATAGAAGGCGTGCTGGTGTGAACGGTAGATCGTCAGTGTCTTGCCGATGTTGGAGAGTCTAATTGCCCATAAAAGCTCTTTTTCGTAGCGTTTTCCGTCACCAATCTCGCACTGGAGTGTCTCGTAGAGTTCCTTAGCAAGATGTCTTTTGTGTTTGCGTTTGGAGGCGATGTTCACATAGGTTTTGAAACGGTCGAGCAAAGAGGTGATAGAGGGATTGATCTCTTTGGGAAAAGAGAGTTTGTCATGTTTGAGGAGCTGTTCGAGAAAGACCCCCTCCCGTACCCCGACCGAGCTAGTCATGACCTTTTTGGCTTCGATTTGTGCAAGAATCTCCAGCCATATCAGCGTCCCTTCTCGTATGGTATCGTATCGACTCTTTTTAAGTCCGAAACGTTTGAGCCCTTTGGCACTGGAGTGGGTGATCGCTTCGAGATAGTCACGTTGTGCATCGATCTCATAGGTAAAGGCGTGAAGTTTATCCAAGGGATAGGTGATACGTTTCATGATCCCTTTGCTGAGTGTCCGTGCCGTACCGCCGATACCTATGGCTGTTTTGGCTTTGAAGTGCGGGGGAAGCGATTTGAGTGCGTCAAGGATGTAGGCTTGTGCCTTTTGTCTCGCTACCTCTCTGTTGCTCTCTTTGTCAAAAAAGAGCTCTTTGAGCCGTACCGTTCCGATATCGAGCGAGCAGGTATCGATAATGCGTCCTTTGCGTATGAGCGCCAGATCTGCCGAGCCGCCGCCGATATCAATGGTTACGGTCTCTTGAAGGGGCAGAAGGTTTTTCACGGCGATGGCACCGTAGGTCGCCTCTTTGTTTCCGTCGATGATTCTGATAGAGAGGCCAAGCTCTTTTTTGATCCATTTGACGAAAGCTTTGCCGTTTGGTGCATCACGTAGTGCGGATGTGGCGACACAGACGGTTTTGTGCGCTTGATACTTGGCGATAGTATGAAGAAAGGATTGGAGGGTCAAAAAGGCACGCCGTATCCCTACAGGCTGCAGATACCCCTCTTTTTCATAGGCACCTTCACCGATGCGTACTTTGGATTTCTGTTCGCAGATGAGATGAAAGCCGTAGCGGCTGGTCTTTTCATAGATGACCAGTCTGGCGGAGTTCGAACCGATATCGATGATCGCGGTTCGTTTGGGCATGGGAAGTTACTCTTCTTCCTGAAGTTTTTCGAACTTGAACTTGAGCTCATCGATATTCTCTACATTGTCCGGATCGGGGATGATACAGTCTACCGGACATACCGCGATACACTGCGGTTCGTCATAGTGCCCGACACATTCGGTACAGCGATCGGGGTCGATAATATAGACCGGATCGTTCTCTTCGATGGCTTCGTTGGGACACTCTTCTCTACAGGCATCGCACGCAATACATTCGTCAGTAATTATTAGGGCCATATCTTCCTCGGTTGATTGAATTTATACGAGTTATAACCCAACAAACCTTATGCTTTATTTAAATTGAAATAAATTTGCCCGTTTCTCCGCCAAGGGCGGCAGAAGTAGCAGATAGAGAGGTAGAGGCGCTGAGATCAGCTGATCTTTTTAGGAAAGCAGAAGCGGTATCCGCGGCGTCTGACCGTTTCGATCGTGGTGATATCCAGCGGTTTGTCCATCTTCTGTCTGATCTGGTTGATTGCCACTTCGATGACATTGGGAGTGACCAGTTCTGGCTCTTCCCAGATCGCATCGAGAAGCTGCTCTTTGGAGACAATCTGATCCTTGTGCATCGCAAGATGGGTAAGCACCTCGAAGGGTTTGCCTTTGAGCTCTATCTCATTGCCCTGATAGATGATCTTCTCCTCTTCGGGGTTGATGATGAGCTCTTCGATCTCGATGATGTTGGAGGCACCGAAACGGAGTCTGGCTTCGATACGTATCAGCAGGATATCATCGTCAAGCGGTTTGCGGATGTAGTCGTCCGCACCCGAGTGGAGTGCTTCGATCTCGCTCTCTTTGTCCTGACGGTCGGAGATAACGATCACGGATGTTTTACGTGTCTCCTTTTTGATCTCCGAGATGATATTGAGCGTAGAGGATTGAGCGGAAACCGGCCAGTCGAGCAGTACGAGGTCGTAGTTGCGTATATCGAGATAGTATTTGGCATCACCGAGACTCTCCGCTACATCACACTGGTAGTTATGTTCGCTGAGAAGTTCGGAGAGTGTCGCACTCAATGCCGCATCATCTTCCATGATCAAGACTCTCATAAGTACACCCTTTATTTAAGTTATGTTTAAATTATAGCATAAAAATAGCGCTTTCTGAAAGTTTTTTGAAGTGAAAAGAGAAAAAGTCGTCAAAACTCAATAGCTCCAGCGTTGAGAGAGTGCCACGACGCAGTTGGAGAGGATATCCGGTTTGGTAATCTTGAGGGAGAGAGAGGTGATCTGCGGATAGCTTGACAGAATGAGCGTTTCCAGTTCGGTTAGTGCATCTTCAAGCAGCATATAGCGTGCCTGTTTGACCTTCTCTTCGATGAGCAGAGCAAGATCCGCATAGTCGATGAAATCTTCTGCAGTGTAGTCGTAGGTCGCCTCAAGATCGATAATCACACGTTGTGTATGTTCTCTCTCAAAATCGAGCAGACCGATGATCGTATCGAAAGTGAGTGATTCGATATGGATGGTCATCTATACCACCTTGCTCTCTTCTTTTTTGATGAGGCGTATGATGTTGGGAATATGCTTATAGAAGATGATCATCGCGATGATCCAGATAGGGGCGTGCGAACCGATACCCGGTACTTCAGGATAGAGAAGATAGGAGGCGATCAGCAGCGCCACAAGCCCGATAAGCGAGGAGAGAGAAGAGATCTTCAACCCTTTACTTGCAATGACCCAGACAACGATCGCGATGAGTGAAGGGATCGGCATCAGTACCAGCAGTACCCCGAACCCTGTAGCAACCCCTTTGCCACCTTCAAAACCCAAAAATACGGAGAAACAGTGTCCGACCACCGCAAGCACGGCGATCGTCCAGAGGGTACTCTCTGGGGCATCCAGTGCCATTGCAATAAAGAGAACGATCATACCTTTGATCGCATCGAGAAAGAGGGTTGCCGCACCAAGCTTTTTAGCAAGTGCGGGGTCTTTTTCTTTGACGACACGCAGGACATTCGTTGCACCGATATTGCCACTGCCGGCCTGTTTGATGTCCACACCGGCGAACTGTTTTGCCAAGAGATACCCGAAAGGTATACCTGCCAGAAGATAGGCTGCCAGATAGAGTATGATGTTCTGATTGAAAAAATCCATAATTGTTCCACAATGATAAGGTAACTTCGGTAGTATCACCAAAGGTTGTCGTGGTGCAATTTTATCCGAATTTTGTTAAAATAGCCAGATTATAGAAGGATGTATAGTATGAGTATTGACTTTAAAGCAGAGATAGAAAGACTCAAAAAAGAACTGGATGTCACGGTCGTGGCGCACTACTATCAGCGTGATGAGGTCTTTGAGATGGCGGATATCACCGGAGACTCTCTGGAGCTTGCACGCCGCTGCAAAGCGGATGACAGGGAGTGGGTCGTCTTTTGCGGTGTGGGGTTCATGGGACAGAGTGTAAAGGTGATCGCGCCGGAAAAACGGGTACTGATGCCAAAGATCGCCTGCTGTGCAATGGCACGGATGATCGATGGCAGCTACTTTGACGACAGTGTGAATTATATGGTTGAGCACGGGATCAACAAAGAGGATATCCTTCCCATCACCTATATCAACTCCGATGCGAGTGTCAAAGCCAAGGTCGGAGAGATGGGCGGGTATGTCTGTA
This sequence comes from uncultured Sulfurovum sp., assembly GCA_964414325.1. Classification (GTDB taxonomy): domain Bacteria; phylum Campylobacterota; class Campylobacteria; order Campylobacterales; family Sulfurovaceae; genus Sulfurovum. The sequence goes on from CAYPWA010000003.1 coordinate 15,059, forward strand.
CCTCTTCTAACGCCTTCAAAATCATCGAAAAGGGACTGGAGACGGGCAAGAAGATCCTTTTTGTACCCGATCGTTGTTTGGGGCAGAACTTCGCGATCAAGATGGGGCTGAAGTCCTGCGTGATCGGAGAGGGGAAGTGTGACCCCAAAGAGGCGGATGTGATCTGCTTCAACGGTTTCTGTTCGGTGCATCAGCTCTTTACGGTCGATGATATCGAGTTCTACCGCAATAAATATCCTGGTATCAAGATCGCCGTACATCCCGAGTGCGACCCTTCCGTCGTGCAGGCGGCGGACTTTGCAGGTTCTACCTCTCAGCTGATCAAATATGTCAACGAGCTTGACCCTGAGCAGAAGGTCGCCATCGGTACTGAGTACAATCTGGTTAACCGTATGCGCCAGAAGAACACCTATGTGCTCTCCTCCACCAAGCCGGAGTGTCCGACGATGAACGAGACGACACTGGAGGATCTCTACAACACGCTCAAGTCGATCGAGGATGGCAATCCGATCAATGAGATCCATGTAGATGCACATACGGTCAAGTATGCCAATCTCGCACTCGAACGTATGCTGGCGATCAAATGATGCTTAGAGAAGAGTTTATCAAGGCACTGGTTGCCGAGGATGTCGGCAGGGGGGATCTCTTTGCCCGTATCAGCGAGAGTGTACCGGTACGCGCCTATATCATTGCCAAGAGTGACGGGGTATTCGGCGGTCGGGAGTATATCGATGTGCTAGCAAAGATGTACGGACTTGATCTGACCTGGGATATCAAAGACGGTGAAGCCTTTACCAAGGGCAAAAAGCTTCTTTTGATTACAGGGGATTCCAAAACACTGCTCTCTCTGGAACGCTCCATACTTGACATCGCGCTGCATGCCAGCTCCATCGCAACGCTGACGGCACACTATGTCGAAGCGATCCGTGATACGGGAGTGAAGCTGCTCGATACCCGAAAGACACGACCCTTGCTTCGTCAGTTTGAGAAGTATGCGGTGCGTTGCGGTGGAGGGCTGAACCACCGTATGGGACTGGATGACTGCCTGATGCTCAAAGATACCCATCTCAAGACCATCGATGATCTCGACCTTTTTATGAAAGAGGTACGAAGCAAGATCCCTTTCACGGCAAAAGTCGAGATCGAATGTGAGGATATGGAGACGGTCAAACGCGCGATGAAAGCGGGTGCAGATATTGTGATGTGTGACAATATGCCGCTTGAGGAGATTAAAGAAGTGGTCACTTACCGCAATGCACACTATCCTCATATCCTGCTTGAAGCCAGTGGAAATGTGACACTTGAAACGATAGAGGCGATCGCACGTACCGGTGTAGATGCGATCAGTTCTGGATCGATCATTCATCAAGCAAACTGGATCGATCTTTCGATGAAAGTAGAGTAGTGATATTGCCGGATCTGTTGATGGAAATAACAAAAAGGTAATGCTAGTCTGCTATACTTGAATACACATTCCAATATGAAAGAGATCGAGATGAGAGATACCGTACCGTCCTTCAAGTTACCCTCTTTGGAGGTCAAAGCACTGATCGATGCCGCCTCTTCGGTCACGATCGTGACACATCTCAATCCCGATCCCGATACGTTGGGAACGGGTCTGGGGATCTATGCACTGCTGAAAAAGCATATCGCCAAACCTGTTGAGATCGTCAATGCATCCGAAGTACTGCCTCAGCATCTGGATTTTCTTCCCTATTTTGCCAAGATAAAGTGCAAGATCGAGTATAAAGAGAGTCTGGTCATCGGGTGTGACTGCGGAAGTATCGAACGATTCGGTTTTGATCTTTCAGGCAGAGAGATCATCAATGTGGATCATCACGCCAGTAACGATATGTACGGTACGATCAATGCGGTTATCCCGGAGTATGCCTCGGCATCTCAGGTTGCCTATCGACTCTTTGAACCGATCTACAGGGTCACGGCAGAGAGTGCGGCATGTTTCTATACGGCACTGCTTTCGGATACGCGATATTTTACGACCTCCTCGACCAACAGAGAGGTGTTCCGTGTGGCGGGCGAATTGGTCGACCTGGGAGCCGATCCGGCACAGATCGCAACCCACTTCACCCAACGGCGCTCTCTGGCATCGTTCCGTATTCTTGAGCGGGCATTGCATTCGCTCAGCCTCTATAAAGAGGGGAAGGTTGCGATCTTGCAGATCCTTCCTGAGGATATCGCAGCCACAGGTGCGACTATGCCCGATATGGACGGGATCGTAGACTATGCGCGCTCACTTGCCGTCGTTCGGATTGCTGTGCTGTTGATCACACTTGCCGATGGCACGGTAAGGGTCTCTTTGAGAAGTAAAGGGGAGGATGTCTCATGCGTTGCGGCACGCTTTGGCGGCGGTGGACACAAAGAGGCAGCGGGCTTTACGCTCAGAGATAAGAAAACGCAAGAAATTGTCGATACAATTTTAGACGAGATTACAACATTAGGATTGATTGATGGCGAAGAGAAGAAGTAGAACCCGTGGCAGAGGCGGAAGCAAAGGAGGCGTGATCCTGCTGTTACTGTTACTGGTCGGGATCGTTATCGTTGCAGGATATATCTATACTGCACCGGAGTTCGAGCGCGAAAAACCGCAGATCAAAAGCCCGGATCATCTCTGGTGGAACGGAAAAGATCCTATTCGTATTACATTGAGTGACAATGTCGGGCTTGGCAGTTATAAGTTGGTCTTGAGTGACGGAAAACATTCGGTCATCATTGGGCAAGGTACCTTCACCGGAAATCCCAAAGAGCAGACACTTTTGGTGAAATACCCCTCAAAAAGTAAAGTACTCGATACAAAAGCGAAGCACCTCACCCTACAGGTAGAGGTGACAGATAGCAGTATGTGGAACCTGACGGCAGGTAACAGTGCTACAAAGAAGATTGAGATCGATATTGACACAAAGCGTCCCAATATCAATATTCTTGCCAACTCCCGCATGATCAACCAGGGAGGAAGTGCACTGGTG
>CAYPWA010000004.1:0-11778 GCA_964414325.1 uncultured Sulfurovum sp.
CGGAGCCGATGGTCAATGCCATGGCGGGACTCAAGATGATCGACGGTCCCAACAAGAAGGTCGTGATGATCAACCATAAAAAGCCGATGGGACTGCTTGAGAAAATCGGTGAGAACTATGATATTGCTACTGAAAAGATGGAAGACGGTCGTGTCAAGCTGATCTTCTCCTACAAAGAGGGTGCGAGTGAAGAAGCGGATCTGAACGACGCCGCGTGTCACGGATAGGTAATGAGAGCCGTATCGAGTGATTTCGCACCGCCGCTGAAACTGATCTCGCCGTTCTTCCGATACGGGGTGCTCTTCTACCTTCTGTCAATGGGGGCATTGCTCTTTTTCTCTCCGGACTTTGTCTATGCGCAGATGGATGTAGCCGGATGGGTACATCTGTTTCTACTGGGGTTTGTCATGATGATCATCTTCGGTGCGATGGCACAGCTGGTGCCGGTGGTGCTGGAAGCGGGACATGCGGTCGTGGATGCCTACTATATCATCTTTCCGCTGTTGGGGATCGGTGCGGGTGTGATGGTGACAGGTTTCTGGCTGCTTCCCGCCCTGCTGCCGTATGGCGGACTGATGGTATTGATCGCCATGATCATCTTCGCGGTAGAGAACTTCGCGACACTCAAGAAGAGTACACTCGATACACTGACGGTGCGTACCGTCAAGTGGAGTAACGGCTATCTGCTCTTGGGTATCCTCACCGGGTTTGCGATCGCGCTCGGATTTGTCGGTGCCTTGCCCGTCGATGTGGCGATGATGCTCAAAGCGCATGTCTATGCGGTACTCGGTGGCTATGTGATGCTGACGATCATCGGACTTTCGCTCATCCTTATCCCGATGTTCTCTTTGGCACACGGTTTTGAGGAGGTGTGGATCGAACGTGCGTTCAAGCTGGTCGTTGCGGGTGTGGCAGTCGTATTTTTCGGTGCGATGGTCGGAATGGAAGGTCTGATCTATCTCGGGTATCTGCTGACGATCATCGGTGTGCTCTTTTATATTTATCAGATCGTTATCATCGCCAAACTTACCGTGCGTAAGGAGTTGGATATCTGGGCAAAGTCGATGCTCTTTGCATTTGGGTCGCTGATCGTCTCTTTGGTGCTTGGAGGGCTCTTCTTTGTACGCGGATCTGAGAGCGTGCTGCATGCGGCAGTATGGTTTTTGCTGTTGGGGTTTGTTGCCGCGATGATCACTGGGCATCTCTACAAGATCGTACCATTTCTGGTCTGGTTCGAGCGTTTCGCACCCCTGGTAGGCAAAGAGAAGGTGCCGATGCTGCATGAGATGTATCCCAAGGAGGCGGCATCGTTCTTCTTCTGGTTTACTGCGGCAGGTGTGCTGCTTGGGGGGATCGGACTGATGGCGCAAAGTGACCTTGTTTTCAAAGCGGGCGCGAGCTTTCTCTTCGTTGGTGCGATCTTTCTTTTTATGAGTATGAACAAAATGCTCTCATACGGCAAGTAGGGGAGCCCCTTGTGGTTGCCCACATAAACATAGAAATACAATAACAAGGAAAAAAGATGTGTACCATTACAAAAGAAGCGGTATTTGATGCGATCTCGACAGTGATCGATCCCGAGGTAGGGTTCAACCTTGTCGAGATGGGACTGATCTATGATGCCATTATTGACGAGGATTGCAATGTACATGTGGTGATGACACTCTCTACACAGGGATGTCCGTTGCACCAGATGATCACGCAGTGGGTCAAAGAGGCGGTAGAGCGTATCGAAGGTGTTGGCAATGTAGATGTGGAAGTGGTCTGGGAGCCTGCATGGAACATCTCGATGGCGGATGAAAATGTCAAAAAGACACTGAGCGGACTTTAGCCCGCATCTAAAACCCCATGATTCACATGGTGAAATAGGAGTGAATAACTCCTTGTTTCATCACTCTTTCTTACAAATATATCTATACCATCCCTGTTTTCCTTATCAAAGAGAAAAGAACTCCTGTTTAAAGAGTATTCTATTTGTATAATTTATCTTATAAATCAGAAATCTTGATGTAAATCATCTTTTGCTTATCTCCATTTATGATAAACTTTATACGTTGTTATAGGCGCTATAACTGAAAATTACATTACGGAGGAAGTAATATGGCTTTGAATAGACGAGAATTTCTCAAAAGCGCAGCCGCTGCATCGGCAGCCAGCGCTGTAGGGATCGCTGTTCCCTCCAGCCTTGAGGCAGCCGCATCGGATGCTCAGAAGGATTGGAGATGGGACAAGGCCGCGTGTCGTTTCTGCGGGACGGGGTGTGGGATCATGCTTGCCACCAAAGGCGGCAAGATCGTTGCAGTCAAGGGTGACCCGGCAGCACCGGTCAACAGAGGGCTTAACTGTATCAAAGGGTACTTTAATGCCAAGATCATGTATGGTGCGGACAGACTCAAAACACCGCTGTTAAGAATGAACGACAAAGGTGAGTTCGACAAACACGGAAAATTCAGACCTGTCAGCTGGCAGCGTGCCTTCGATGAGATGGAAAAACATGCAAAGAAAGCGCTCAAAGAGAGTGGCCCAGAAGGGGTGGCGGTCTTTGCTTCGGGGCAATATACGGTCATGGAGGGGTATGCGGCACAGAAGATGATGAAAGCGGGCTTCCGCTCCAATGCCATCGACCCCAATGCGCGCCACTGTATGGCATCCGCAGTCGTCGGTTTCTATCAGACCTTCGGTATCGATGAGCCTTCAGGGTGTTATGACGATATCGAGATCACTGACACCATCGTCACATGGGGATCGAACATGGCGGAGATGCACCCGATCCTTTGGTCACGTGTCTCCGACCGTAAACTCTCCAACCCAGACAAGGTCAAGATCGTCAATATCCAGACCTACACGCACAGAACCTGTGATATCGGGGATATCAATATTATCTTCGCACCACAGACCGATCTAGCGATCTGGAACTATATCGCGCATGAGATCGTCTACAACCATCCTGAAGCGATCGACTGGGATTTTGTAAAGAAGAATATCGTCTTTACCGCAGGTCCGGTCAACATCGGTTACGGGATGAGAAGAAAAGGAGAAAAATCTCTGACTCCTGTCAAGCCGGATGGGTCTGCCGGCAAATACACCGCAAAAGAGATGGAGATCATTAAAAAAGAGATGAGCAAAAAAGTCTCCGCCAAAGAGGCACCGGCACTTGCACCGTACGGGTACAAAGAGGGTGATGTGATGCAAAACACCCCCGGTACGCTCAAGCACTGGATGATCACCTTCGAAGAGTACAAAAAATCTCTTGAGCCGTTCACACTCGACTATGTCGCCAAGATCGCCAAAGGGGATCCCAATGAGTCGATCGAGGATTTCAAGAAGAAGCTCAAGGCACTGGCGGATCTCTATATTGAAAAGGACAGAAAGGTCGTTTCGTTTTGGACGATGGGAATGAACCAGCATACCAGGGGGACATGGGTCAATACGCTCAGCTACAATGTTCACTTCCTGCTCAACAAGCAGGCGTTGCCCGGAAACGGTGCTTTCTCTTTGACCGGACAGCCAAGTGCCTGTGGTACGGCTCGTGAGGTCGGTACCTTCTGTCACCGACTCCCTGCGGATATGATGGTCAAAAATCCAAAGCACAGAGCGGTCGCCGAGAAGAAATGGAAAGTACCTGCAGGTACACTCAACCCGGTTGGCAACCAGCACATCATGAAGATCCACAGAGATATCGAGGATGGTGTGGTCAAGTTCGCGTGGGTCAATGTCTGTAACCCGTATCAGGACTCTGCGAGTGCGAGCCACTGGATCAAAGCGGCGCGTGATATGGACAACTTCATCGTTACCTCCGACGGATATCCGGGTATCTCCGCGAAGGTCTCGGATCTGGTACTCCCTTCGGCAATGATCTACGAGAAATGGGGAGCCTACGGAAATGCGGAGCGTCGTACACAGCACTGGAGACAGCAGGTATTGCCTGTGGGTGACGCGATGAGCGACACCTGGCAGTGGGTCGAGTTCTCCAAGCGCTTTACGGTCAAGGATCTCTGGGGCGAATATACGCTGAGAAACGGCAAAAAGCTGCCCAATGTCATCAAAGACGCGAAAAAGATGGGCTACAATGAAGATACGACCATGTATGAGATCCTTTTTGCCAACGAGGATGCCAAGAAGTACAAGATCGATCTAAACAAGTTCCCTCAGAAAGGCTTTGACAACTCCGAGTGTATCGGCGACAGCAGGAATGTGGTCGGTTCTGACGGCAAGGTCTTCAAGGGGTACGGCTTTATGATCCATGAGTATCTCTTCGAGGAGTATGCATGGTTCGGTCGCGGACACGGACACGACCTTGCACCGTTCGAGGTCTATCACAAGGTCAGAGGGCTCAAGTGGCCGGTCGTTGACGGCAAAGAGACGCAGTGGCGCTTCAACGTCAAGTACGACCCCTATGCCGCCAAAGCCGCCAAAGCTGCGGGAAGCGACTCGACACACGCCTTCTACGGGCCGTTGGCGAAGAAGCTGCCGCATGGAGATCTCAAAGGGGTCAAAGACAAGAACAAAACGTCGCTCAAGAACAAAGCGAAGATCTTTGCCAGACCCTACATGGATCCGCCGGAAATGCCTGATAGCAACTACGATACCTGGCTCTGTACGGGGCGTGTGCTTGAGCACTGGCACTCAGGTACGATGACGATGCGTGTTCCCGAGCTCTTCCGTGCTGTCCCTGAAGCACTCTGCTATATGAACCCCAAGGATGCCAAGGCAAAAGGGGTGAAGAGAGGTGAACTCGTTTGGGTTGAGTCACGAAGAGGAAAGGTCAAAGCGAGAGTGGAGACCCGGGGACGTAACAGACCGCCTCAGGGACTGGTATTTGTACCATGGTTCGATGAGAAGGTCTTTATCAACAAAGTATGTCTGGATGCGACCTGTCCAATGAGTAAGCAGACAGACTACAAAAAATGTGCAGTCAAAATCTATAAGGCGTAAATAGATGGCAAAAAGCTCCGACAACAACAGACGAAAGTTCATAGCGACGACCCTTCAAAGCGTTGGTCTGACAGCGCTTGGCGGATTGTTGTGGAGCGGGTACAGTGATGAGGTCAAAGCCTCTCCGCTGGTGCTCAGACCGCCCGGTGCATTGCCCGAAGAGGATTTTCTCAAGGCGTGCATCAAGTGCGGATTGTGTGCCGAGGCGTGTGTCAACCGAGACAGCAACCGCAACCGGGACGGTTCCAAGCGTTCTGGCACGCTCAAAATGGCAAAAGGCGGAGACCACAAAATGATCGGTACGCCCTATTTCAAGCCGGTGGACAAGCGTAAGCCGACATGGCTGGAGCGTGCATCGGGCAAATATCCTGACGATGTACTCCAGATCGATGAGGGGGTACCGTGCTATATGTGTGACGATATTCCCTGTGTGCCTGTCTGTCCCTCCGGGGCATTGGACATCGCTTCGGTGACCAATGAGAAGGGTGAACTTGATATCAATATGGCGCGAATGGGGCTTGCCGTAGTACACAAAGAGAGCTGTATCGCCTTCTGGGGGATACAGTGTGATGCGTGCTACCGTGCCTGTCCTCTGCTGGATGAGGCGATCACGCTGGAGTATGCCAAGAACGAGCGTACCGGGAAGCATGCCTTTTTGCTGCCGGTAGTACATTCGGATGTCTGTACGGGCTGCGGATTGTGTGAGAAGGCATGTGTGACCGAGAAACCGGCGATTTTCGTACTTCCCAGAGAGTATGCGACCGGTAAGGCAGGTGACCACTATGTCAAAGGCTGGGACAACCAGGATCAGAACCGTGTGGAGAATGCCAAGGCGATCCATACCAGAACGGAGCGGAGCGAGAAAAAGGCGGCTGAGTACCTGAACATGGAGATGGAGTACTGATGAAAAAGATCAAATATCTGCTTCTAAGACGGTTCACTCAGGTGCTTATGCTTACACTCTATTTCGGTGCCAATGCCTATGGATGGCATATACTGGAGGGGACATTCGGCTCCTCCGTGCTCTTTGGAACGATTCCGCTGGCAGATCCCTATACGACCCTGCAGGTACTGATGACAGGCTTTGTGCTTGGTGCGGACGTACTGCTGGGAGCGGCGATCATTACGCTGTTCTATTTTGTGATAGGCGGACGGGCATTCTGTTCATGGGTGTGTCCCATCAATATGGTGACCGATCTTGCCAACTGGCTCAGACGCAAATTGAAGCTTGATAAAGATGAAGTCAACTACCGATTTCTCAAGCGCAGCGCACGCTACTGGATTATGGTGCTGGGATTGATTGTCTCCGCAGTGGTCGGTGTGGCAGCGTTTGAAGTGCTCAGTCCCATTACGATTATGCAGCGTGGGATCATCTTCGGTTTCGGTGCGGGGATCTCAGTGGTGATCGCCATATTTCTGTTTGATCTTTTTGGGGTCAAGAACGGATGGTGCGGTCACCTCTGCCCGCTGGGTGCTGCCTATTCGATCATCGGGAGCAAGAGCCTTATCCGTGTCAAACATGACCATGAAGCGTGTACAGCATGTATGGAGTGCAAGGTGGTGTGTCCGGAGAATCAGGTCTTGCATATGATCAACAAAGAGAGCATATCGGTCACCGACGGGGAGTGTACCAACTGCGGTCGCTGTATCGACGTGTGCGGCGATGATGCATTGGCATTTAGTATCAGAAGTTTTGCAAAGAACAGTAAACAATAAGGAGAGAAGAATGAAAAAGATAATGAAAGTCGCTGCAGTAGGTTCACTGCTGGCAGCTTCGGCACTCTACGGCGTCAATATGACTGCCTGTACGGGATGTCACGGAAAACAGTTTGAAAAGCATGCAATGGGCAAGTCCAAGATCGTCAAGGATATGTCTCAGGATGAGATTATCGCCGCACTTAAAGGCTACAAAAACGGTACCTACGGCGGTGCGATGAAAGCGATGATGAAAGGGCAGGTTGCCAATCTTTCCGATGAGGATATCAAAGCGATCGCGACCGATATCAAAGCCGGTGTAGATGATAATCCTTCTACGGACAAAGCGATCAAACAGGAGGTCAAGAAAGACAAAGCCGCACTCATCGACATCAATGCCGATGCGTCAGACCCCAAGGTGATCGCGGCAGAGGATCTTGGCAAGAAAAAGGTTGTCTCCGAGGAGGAGTTGGGGCTGCGAAAGACCAACCTCTACGAAGAGAACGATGCTGCCCCGGTCGATGCGAAGTTTGACAGACCAGCACCCGGATCGGCACAGAAATTCCAGCGTGCCTATGTCAACGCACCGCCGATGATCCCACACTCTGTCGAGGGGCTGCTCCCCATCACGCAGAACAACAATCAGTGTTTAAGCTGCCATATGCCTGATGTTGCCAAGAGTATGGGTGCAACACCGATCCCGCCGTCGCACTTCACTAACTTCAGACCCAAGACTGTACTCAAGAACGGTGAACTGCTCAAAGAAGGGAAAGTGGTAGGACCCAAGGGAGATATCGGGAATGTCGGAGATATCAAACTTGCCAAGGCAAAAAAGCTTAACCACCTCTATCAGGGACGTTTCAACTGTACGCAATGCCATGCACCGCAGGCGAATGTCAAACCGCTGGTGGGCAATACCTTCACACCGGATGTACCGGACAAGAAACTGCTCGGTTCGTCCAATCTGATGGACACGATCAACGAAGGGGTACAGTAGTGACGGACAGAAGAGGGTTCTTCCGTTCGCTTGCTACGCCGCTTGCGGGAGAGAAGGTCGCGCCCTCTTTCCCTCTGCGACCCCCTTACGGCAAGAGCGAGTCTGCTTTTCAGAGCGAGTGTCCGCAGTGCGAGAGCAAGGCGTGTGTCGCTTCCTGTGATGAACAGATCATTATCATTGCCGATGACGGTACGCCGACACTCGATTTCGGACGTAACGGCTGTACCTTCTGTGAAGCGTGTGCCGAGGTATGCCCGGAGGGGGTACTCTCTGTGGCACACACCCATAACAGTGAACAGCTCAATGCCGTATTCCGTATCTCCCTGGAGGCGTGTGTGGCGCATCACGGAGTGATATGCTACGCCTGCAAAGAGCCCTGCATCGATGATGCCATCCTCTTTAACGGGATGTTCAATCCTGTGATCGATGATGAACGATGTACCGGATGCGGCTTCTGTATGGCACGCTGTCCGACACAGGCGATCAGCTATATGACTTACGAGACGGAAAACCAATACAAAGAGGTAAACAATGAAGCTTCATGAACAATACCCCGGACTCTTCGAACGACTTGGTGACGAGAGCCTTGAGATGCGACACCTGCTCAATGTCGATGAGAACGAAGAGGATTTTGATTCCGAGGAGTTCGAGTTCGATCCGGATGAGTACAACTATGTGGTCTATATCGCCTCACCCATACAGGAGATACTGGGGAAGGAGAAGCTTCTTTCACTGATCGAGAAGATGGGGAATGACAAAACCGTTTTTGCAGACTTTTTCACCTCCGAGATCGATCTGTATGGGGTCAAGAGTGACAAAGAGGCGGAGGAGATCGCGCACTACATCCTCGGGTGTGTAGAGGAGATGATATGAGAGTGTTGGTGCTACTGCTGCTTGCGGGCAGTCTGCTTTGGAGCGCAGAGACCTTCACACCGGTTGCATCGATCGATCTGAACGGTACAGCAAAAGATATGGTCTATCGTGACGGTGAACTGGTGGTGGCGACAGATATGGGGCATATTGAGGTCTACAAGATGCCCGAGCGTACCAAGAGGCTGGAGGTCTCCATCCCTGATGTCAAGGATTTCATGGGCGATATCATGCCTGCACGGGTGATGAGCACAGATAGGTTCGCTCAGAAGTACCTGCTGCTTAGTGACAGCGGCAAAGGAGGGTATGCCAATCTTTTTCTCTATGCGGAGGGAAAGCTGACACAGCTTATCGCTCCCGAGGACAAGAAAGCGCTGATCAAGGCGCGTTTTATCGATGCAGACCATATTCTCCTTGGATACCTGAGCAATGAAGCGGCACTCTTCGATATACACAGCCAAAAAGAGCGCTACCGTGTGCAGCTGAGCGAGTCGAAGTTCTCGGATTTCGCGCTCAACGAGGATCGTACCCAAGCGGTATTCTCCTGTGAAAGCGGTGTACTCAGTGTGATCGATGTGGCAAGCGGCAGACTTATCCGTACCCTCGAGGGGCAAAATGTGGACAACGTCTACAAGGTGGACTTCAAGCACGGCATGGTTGCCGCTGCCGGACAGGATCGGCGCGGAGCACTCTATGATGTTGCAACGGGCAGAGGGAGCTATATCAAAGGCAATTTTCTCATCTACGCAACGGGACTCAGCCCCTCGGCGTCCAAGGTGGCATTCGCGATGGATGAAAAGAACAATATCTCGATCTATGATACCGACACCAAGACAAAAACAGCACTGCTTAAAGGGCAAAAGAGTACACTAAATGTGATAATCTTCAAGAGTGAGCAAGAACTGTTTTCCGCCAGTGACGACAGTACGGTCATGATCTGGAAAATAGATTAAAGGAGGACAAAATGAATGTATCAAGTATCGTTGTGCAGGCGATGAGCGAATATATCGATGATCTGGTTGCGACCTTCAAGGCAGCGGATTTTTGTGATTACCATCTCCACGACAAAGAGAAGGGTAAGATCATCCTCACTGTAGAGGGCGAAGGGGTCGAAGAGGAGATCGAAAAGCTGATCAAGATCCAGCAGACCCCCCATGTGATGGCGGCGGATATGATGATGACCTATCAGGAGGATGAGCTTGACTCCGAGATCAAGCGTCTTGAAGCCGAAGAGCCTGTCCCTACAATGCTCAACGACGAGGATATCGATGTCAGAGATATCGTCTATCACGGTGATCTTCGCCACAAAAAGCTGGGGTTCTAAGATGAGCGGTGTGATCGAATCGACTATCAAGAACTCTCCGCTTGGACGCTGGTATATCGAGCTTGTCGATACCACGGCAGAGGGAGCCGAGCCCGTGCATTGTCTGGATATCTACGAGTATGCCGAAAAGATCGAAGAGATGGGCAAACCCTATGACGGCATGGTCGAGGTGATCTGGAGCAGTGACGAGGGTGTGACGCCTGAGCAGATCAACGAAGTGCGTATGCAGATGAACGCCTACGAAGCCGAGCAGGAAGCGATACGCAACGGCGAGAGCCACCTATCTGACGGTACTCCCAACTTCAACGACCCCTCACACTTCAACGATGCGTAGCATACTCAAAGAGCTCTACGGCACGGGAATCCTCTTTTTCTACTATATGAAGTACATCATCCTCATCGGATGGCCGCTGCTTCGCTTCGGACTGGACTACAAAGACAATCTTATCATCGATATCCTCTGGGTCTACTGCCTGTTGCTGATGATCAAGGATATTGTCTCTATCTTTTTGCTTAAAAAGCACCGTGGTGACAATGGTGAAATATGACAATTTGACATAAAAATGGCATTTTAACACCATTGAAGGTATAATCCTATCAATCACTTTTTGAAAGGAATGTAATGGGTGAAGCACAGTCGGTGATCGCGTTGGCAGAGTTGCTGCATGCCGCCAAAAGACCGTTACGTTCCTACAAAAGCATAGAGCTTTTTGCCGGTGCCGGCGGGATGGCGTTGGGGATGGAGAGAGCAGGGCTTCACCATGTGCTTCTCAATGATTTCGACCGTTATGCTGCGGCAACACTCAAAAAGAACCGTCCGAAATGGCATGTAATACACGGAGATGTTGCCAAGATAGACTTTACGCCGTATCGCGGTCAGGTAGATGTGCTCACCGGCGGGTTCCCTTGTCAGGCATTCTCCTATGCAGGCAAAAAGAGAGGGCTGGAAGATACCCGGGGAACACTCTTCTATGAATTTGCCAGAGCGCTCAAAGAGACCGAACCCAACCTGTTCCTTGCCGAGAATGTCAAGGGACTGCTCAACCATGACAAAGGTCGCACACTTCGTACGATCGTTTCGGTCTTCGAGGAGATGGGCTATGAGGTGTTGGAGCCCAAAGTGCTCAAGGCGATCCACTATCATGTACCGCAAAAGAGAGAGCGGCTCTTTATCGTAGGGATCAAAAATCGTTATGCCAAGCGCGTCTCCTTCGCTTGGCCCGCACCGAGTCAAAAGATCTACACGCTCAAAGATGCGCTTAAAAAAGGTGCTCTCTTCTCTTCCGATGTTCCTGTCTCTTCGGGACAGACCTACCCTCCGAAGAAAAAAGAGGTACTCGATCTCGTACCGCCGGGCGGCTACTGGAGGGATCTGCCTTTGGAGATACAGAAGTCTTATATGATGAAGAGTTTCTATCTTGGAGGAGGGAAGACCGGTATCGCAAGGCGTATCGCATGGGATGAACCCTGTTTGACACTGACGTGTTCTCCCGCGCAAAAACAGACCGAACGTTGTCATCCCGAAGAGACGCGACCCTTTACTGTCAGAGAGTATGCCCGCATACAGACTTTTCCGGACGAGTGGCACTTTGAAGGTTCGGTCACACAGCAGTACAAGCAGATAGGCAACGCTGTTCCCGTCAATCTCGCGCATGCACTAGGCACTTCGCTGATCGATCTGCTCAATCAGATAGAGGAGTTGGGCGATGCGTAGGTACGGTCTGGGATTTATCTCGGATGAGGATCTTTTTGCCCATGTGAAAGAGACGGTCGAGAAGTATCGCTTCAAGATAGATCTTAAACGTTTCAACAAAAATCTCATCGATCCGATTAAACTGACCTTCGATGCCAAGGTCTACGGAAAAACCATAGAAGAGATCATCGAATCGGAGATCATCCGCCAGATCGATAAGTCCAACACCAACCATATCGGCTATTTTCATCAAAATATCTTTCG
>CAYPWA010000004.1:11878-17180 GCA_964414325.1 uncultured Sulfurovum sp.
GAAGCGTTTAAAAAGTTGTGTGAAGCACTCCCCTCGGTTTTGGATGATGTGTTGGAGGATGCGGTACAAAATCCTGTGGAAAACAGCGTATTTGGTGAACTTCAGGCACTCTCACCAAATCTACTCAAAAGTCTCTATCTACTTACTTTTTCAAACTATAACGGCTTTGATACATTCGATATTTGATATAATGATTTTGATTGAAATCCAACGGAGGTATGGTGATGTTCGGTATCTTTGACAGTAAAAGCAGTGAGGTAGCCAAAGCGATGGTCTTTTTCGGTTCGACCGAAGCGGATAAAGATGAGCGCAGTGAGCGTAAAAGTCCCTATGACGGCAGTGTGGTCTCCACCGCACCGGTCTGTGATGCGGACGATACGACCAAGGCGCTGCTCATCGCCAAGGCTGCGACCAAAGAGGCTGCCGTCGCACCGCTGCACAGACGGATCGCATGGCTGGAGGATGTGGTAGCGAAGCTTCAGGCGGAGAAAGAGAACTTTGCGTTGATGCTCGCCAAAGAGGTCGCCAAGCCGATCACCTTTGCACGTATCGAGGTGGAACGGTGTGCCGAGACGATCAAGCTGACCGCCATGGAGCTTGCCAATCTGCACGGTGAGACGATCCCCACCGATATCATGCCAAGCGGTAAAAAGACCACGGCGTACTACCGACGTGAGCCTGTAGGGGTGGTGGCGTGCATCACGCCGTTCAATTTTCCGCTCAACCTTGTCGCACACAAGATCGCTCCCGCCCTTGGTGCGGGTAATACCGTCGTGCTAAAGCCTACCCCGGAAGCACCGATGACAGCCTATATGCTCGCCAAGCTCTTTGTGGAGTCGGAGTATGCGACCAAAGATGCGCTCAGTGTGGTCTACGGGGATGCCGAAGTGGGCTCGACACTAGTCAAGAGCCCGATCCCCCGAGTCATCAGCTTCACCGGTTCCGTGCCGGTAGGGCATATCATCATGTCTCAGGCAGGGATCAAAAAGGTGAGTCTGGAGCTTGGCGGCAATGCGGCGACCTACATCGACAAGAGTGCCGACCTTGAAGCAGCAGCCAAGCGTTGTGCCTACGGTGCCTTCTACAACTCCGGTCAGGTCTGCATCTCCTTGCAGCGCATCTATGTCAACGAAGCGGTCTATGACGATTTTGCCGAAGCGATCGCAGCAGAGACACGTAAGCTCAAGGTGGGCTCTCCTTATGAAGAGGAGACCTTTATGGGGCCGCTGATCGATGAGGAGTCCAAACACCGTGCCAAAACGTGGGTCGCCTCTGCCAAGAACGAAGGTGCACGAGTGGTTGCCGGAGGTGAGGAGGTAGAAGGGATCTTCCCGCCGACGGTGATGGCGGATGTGACCGATGAGATGAAGATCATTTGTGAAGAGGTCTTCGCACCCATCGTTTCACTAGTGAGCGTACCGGACTACGAGACCGCGATCGAGAAAATGAACGACTCGCCCTACGGACTGCAGTTCAGTGTTTTTACCAACGATCTGAAGCTCACACAGCGCTTTATCGATGATGCCGAATGCGGCGGTGTGGTTATTAACGATATCCCGACCCTGCGTTTCGATGTGCAGCCTTACGGCGGCGCGAAGCTCTCGGGTGTGGGCAGAGAGGGACCAAAGTGGGCGCTTGAAGAGTTCACTGAGATCAAGAGTGTCGTGATCTGTTAAGTCCATTAATATTTTTTGTGTAGTATAAGCTTCTTTAAAAGGCTTATACAAGGAGAACTTATGGATTATATGTTTCAGCCGGGATTTCTGGGTACGAAAGCCCCTTTCTTTATGGATTTTGTCACGCTCATCGTTACGGTACTGCCGTTACTGGTAGGGATCGCTATCTGGTTTGCACGTAGAGGGAACTATTCACTGCATGCCGTAGCGCAGATGACGATCTTTGTGGTCTCGGTGATTGTCGTGGGCTACTTCGAGTACGGTGTGCGGCTTGGAGGCGGCTATGAGGCGTTTGTGCAAAACACGACAGTGTCCCATGACTATCTCTTTGTCGTGCTGATGGTGCACATCTTCATCGCAGTCGTAACACTGGGGGTGTGGGCTTCCACACTGATACGCGCCTACCGTGAGAGCAAACGTGGCGGTGTACTCCCTGGCGTAGGCTCAGAGGCGCATCGCAGGGCGGGTGTGCGTACCTTTATCGGCATCTCTCTGACCTCTCTGACGGGTCTTTGGGTCTATCTGCTTCTTTTTCTCTTCTGATGAAAAGAGACATCGCGATCTCTGCTTGTCTGCTGGGCGAGGCGTGCCGCTATGACGGTACGGACAATCGGGACGAGAGCGT
Organism: uncultured Sulfurovum sp.; assembly: GCA_964414325.1. GTDB lineage: Bacteria > Campylobacterota > Campylobacteria > Campylobacterales > Sulfurovaceae > Sulfurovum. The sequence goes on from CAYPWA010000004.1 coordinate 14,180, forward strand.
GTTGGCACTGCTCAAAGATGCGGCGCTGATCCCATTCTGTCCGGAGGATCATGCCTTTGGTACACCGCGACCTACGATGGATTTGGTAGAGACCTCCAAGGGGATGCGTGCCATATCCAACGCAAGTGGTGAGGATCTCAGTGCGCCGGTAGTCGACTATGCAAAGCGCTTCTTCGATGCCCATCCTGATATCGATCTTTTCATCGGGAAAGACAGAAGCCCAAGCTGCGGAGTTTGCAGCGCAAAGTGCTATGACACCGACAAAAACCTCCTTTCTACCTCTGCGACGGGGCTCATGGCACAAGAGGCGAAACGCAGAGGGATCCGCTGTGTGGATGCGGAAACATATATCAAGGAAAATCTATGAGATTTATCATACTCTTTCTATCGATTACTTTGTCACTATGGAGTGGTAACGGCAAGGATGAGCAGACCAAACAGGCGATCGTCAAGATCTACACCGTCGCCAAAGTCCCCAATTACCAATCTCCATGGAGCTCTTCGATGAGAAGCTCTACCGGATCGGGTGCGATCATCAAGGGAGACTATATCCTCACCAATGCTCATGTCGTCGCCGATCAGGCGTTTTTGGAAGTACAGCGGTACGGAGAGCGAAAGCGCTACATCGCCAAGGTCTATGCGGTTTCTCATCAGGCTGATCTGGCACTGCTGAAGGTAGAAGATAAAGCGTTCTTCAAAGGGGTCACGCCTTTGACGTTTGGCGAGCTGCCCGAGGTGGAGCAGAAGATCGTCGTCTACGGTTATCCGATGGGCGGTAGTACGCTCAGCGCTACTATAGGGGTGGTCTCGCGTGTGGAGCATCATGTCTATGCACACAGCGGTGAGTCTTTTCTTGCCGTACAGGTCGATGCTGCGGTCAACCCGGGCAACAGCGGCGGTCCCGCACTCTCGGGCGGCAAGATCGTGGGTGTGGCGATGCAGGTGATCACTAAGTCGCAAAATATCGGTTATCTCGTGCCTGTAACGATGGTGCGACACTTTCTGGAGGATGTCAAGGATGGAAAAGTGGACGGGTTTGCTGATCTGGGGCTTGGCACACAAAAGCTGGAGAACCCCGCCATGCGCCGTTACTACGGACTGGATGAGAATATCACCGGCAAGCTGATCGACAAGATCGTCTACAACTCCCCCGCACAGGGTATCCTTAAAGAGGGAGATATCATCACCGCTATCGACGGGCACAAGATCGAAAATGACGGTACCGTGGAGTTCAGACGTCATGAGTATACCGATTTCTACTATTTTGTCGACCGCCACCAGATCGGGGAGAAGGTGCGACTCTCCATTATCCGTGACCGAAAACCGATGGAGGTAGAGGTGCCGCTGAGCAAGACGGGAGACGATATGTATCTGGTCAAGACCACGCGTTATGACCAGATGCCCACCTATGCGATCTATGGCGGATATGTCTTTGTGCCGCTCACCCGCAACCTGATCCGCTCCACCCGCCGCAACAGGCTCAAGCTCAGTTGTTTGGCAGGCAAATGGATAGAGAAGGACAAAGATGAGGTTGTGGTGCTGCTCAAGGTACTCGCTTCGGACATCAGCCGAGGTGACAACAACTTCGGGATGTGGCCTGTCGATACGGTCAACGGCAAGCCGTTCAAGAATTTCAAGGAATTTTATACAATGATGGAGGGACTGAAAGAGCCCTACTATCTCCTTGAGGACAAAGAGGGGGTCAAGGTGATCATCGATCGTAAAGAAGCAGCATCCAAGCAGCGAGAGATACTCAAGAAATACAATATCGAGTATGACAAATCCGAAGATCTGCGAAGGATCTCCAAACCGCTATAGTCTGACCTCTTTCAGAAATGCCAGTGTGAGAGTGTTTTTCCCGTCGATGAGCTTCTTGCCGATGGTGAGCTTGACACTGTGGAACAAAAAGAGCTCGCCGCTGTAGTTGATGCCGAGGATAAAGGTGTACTCCCCAAAAGAGAATCGTTTGAGCCCTTTGGGTTCGATAGTCTCGGAAGGATCTGTTACACTGAAGCATATCCCGTTGGGAAAGTCATAGGGGCGTTGCTGCCCGTCCGTCATCTCCACCTCCCCGAGTGGCGAGTCTACCTGTACGATGAGTTTGTTGTCCAGTTCATGAACCCTGAGATTGTAGGGACCGAATGTGATCTGCATATGGATATCCTTTTTTAGTACAGAGTATAACGCAGAAGGATTACAAAATCCTAACAGTACAGACTATTGGTACTTCTTGAACTGCTCCAGCCACGCTTTGTCCTCGTCGCTGAGGGTGTTGACCCGCTCAAGCAGTTTGGCTTTGATGCTCTCGAGATCCTGGGTGGAGAGATAGACGAGCAGATCAGGATTGATCGTCCCATCGGTGCGTCCGTAACTGATGAGTTCCTCTATGTCGGCGAGCAGGGCTTCTTTTGTTTGGGGATTTTTTTCGTTCATTTTGATATACTACCGAAAATTAGTGAAGAGTTAATAGTGAAGAGTGAATAGTTTTGGTATGCTTTTCTTTTGAAAAGCTTTGATACAAATATACAAAGGAGTGATGATGTTAAATGTAGGTGATACGGTACCGGACTTTTGTCTGCCCAATCAGGATGAGGAGGAGATCTGTCTGCGTGATATCAAGGGTAGATGGATCGTACTCTATTTCTATCCCAAGGACAATACGCCGGGGTGCACGACCGAGGCGTGTGATTTTACTGCGGCACTGCCGGACTTTGAAGGGCTAAACGCCATTGTGTTGGGAGTGAGCCCCGACAGTCCGCGAAAACACCGCAACTTCATCGAAAAGAAGGATCTCAAGATCACACTGCTTGCGGACGAAGAGAAAGAGCTATGCAACCTCTTTGGATGCTGGCAGCTCAAAAAGAACTACGGCCGCGAGTATATGGGCGTGGTACGCTCCACCTTCATCATCGATCCTGAGGGCAAAGTCGCCGCCAAGTGGGAGAAGGTGAGGGTCAAAGGGCATGTCGATGAGGTCAAAGCAAAGCTGGCGGAGCTTCAA
>CAYPWA010000005.1:0-14321 GCA_964414325.1 uncultured Sulfurovum sp.
CCAGCTCCTTTTCGGTAATGACATCCAGTCCGACCACCCCGATATCCGCCGCACCATGTTCTACATAGGTAGGGACATCCTGATTTCGTACATTAAGGAAACGAAACCCCTCTTTCTCCATGATCAGCTCACGCCCTTCAAAGGCGAACTCTCCACCGAATATCTCTGCAAAGATCTCCAGTGTCTGCTCTGCGATCCTGCCCTTTGGAAGTGCAACGGTTAACATGGAAGCTCCTTATTGGAGCTGAGTGAGTAGTGGGTAGTGGGTAGTGGGTAGTAATTATTTCTCATCTTTCGCTTTTCATTCTTCATTTTTCATTTGTCTGTAAGGCATGTTCCATGCCTTTAAAGACAAGCGTCTCATCATAGATCGCATCCTCGAAAAAGCCTGCAAGCAGTCTGCCGTCTCCGCCTGTGAAGTAAAGTGGTTTTCCGTGAGCATGTTTTTCTATGAGTGTTTAGATAGACGCGATTATACCATAGCTTATCTGCCCTTTGGTTGTAGTACTCAGCATTGAGAGATCAATACGCTCATCAAGGCGGGTCTCAAGTGCGGGAGAGATGCGGGCATAGCTCTCAAGCATCGCCTTGATCCCCGGAAAGATATAGCCGCCCAGATACTTTCCCTCTTCGACCACATCCACCGTGATCGCCGATCCGGCATCGACGAATACACCCTCCGGATAACTCAGGCACAACGCCTTTCTGTCCACACCCATCGTCTCATATTCACCTTCAATAGAGAGTTTATCGGAGATGTTTGTCCATCCCTCTATCCGGGTAACTCTCTTCTCCAATGTATGCTTGACAGAGATATATTTCAATGGTGTATCGCTGTATTGTTTGACCGCTTCATCATAAGATAGATGCACTATCCTTTGTCCATCATAGATATGAAAGTGTGTATTCCCAATATCCGCCAAAAGCTCCTTGCCACTTACCCTAATGGCACCCTCCTCACTCCTCACTCTTCACTCCTCACTTTGTGCCAAAGGCACAAACACCGTCCATCCGTTCTCTTCCAGCAGCGCCCTCGCCTTGGAACACAACGGTGCATGGATCACTATATACTTCTTAGGGATGGTGCTGTCCACATATCGCTCCAGTTTCTCATGCAGTTGCATCAACTCCTCCGCCTCTTTGCGCAATACCCTACTTTTCTTCCTCAGTACCATCACAGCTGCATAGTAACCTTTAAGGTCTACCCCTACAAAGATCGTTATCTTTTTGCGTGAGCCTATCTCTTTCGGGCTGACAGGCTTGAGCGATTTGAACAACAGTTTCTTGTGGCGTAGAAACTCTACTATCTCTTTCATTATTCACCTTCCTGTTTACCATTTTCCTTAAGCATATCCAAAAATATCTTTTTCTCCACCGCTTTTGAAAAATAAAATCCCTGATATGTATCTACACCACAAGCTCTGGCAAAATGAAGATGCTCTTGCGTTTCAATCCCTTCCGCAACAATCTGCATATGAAATATCTTGGCAAGATCTACAACCATACGTATCACAGCCTGTCCCTCCTGCTTATTGGCATTTTCAAAAAAACTCCTGTCCAGTTTCAAAGCATTGACGGGAAGTTGCTGCAAATAGGTAATCGATGAGTATCCTGTTCCAAAATCATCGATCGAGAAACGAAACCCTTTCTCCTGAAGCGTACGAATCCTCTTTTTGGCGACATCAAACTCGTGAATAATGGTCGTCTCAGTAATCTCAAACTCGATGAAAGAAGGGTTGATATCGTATTGTGAAACAATATTGATCACACTTTTTTCAAATTCAAAGTGCATAAACTCTTTCGCATCGACATTGATCGCCAACACTTTCTGCAGTTTTTCTTGTTGTAAGAGTTCACAGGCTTGATGCAACGCCAATACAAAAAACTCATGTACGATCCCCATTCCTTGAGCGACATCAAGAAAATCTCCAGGAAGCAATACACCCTTTTTGGGATGTTTCCATCGCAACAGCATCTCGGCACCACAAATCTCTCCAGTGAGAAGATTTACCTTGGGTTGATAATAAAAATCAAACAATTTGGCATCCAATCCCTCTGTGATCTCCTTTTCTGTCTGCATCATTCTTTGCAGTTCTACCTTGATACTCTCATCAAAAAAGAAGTATTGTCCTTTTCCTTTGGCCTTTGCCTTATACATCGCCTTATCCGCATGCAAAACAATATCGTTGATATTCTCCTCTCCTTCAGGGAAGATACGTATTCCGATACTCGCACCTATCTCAACTTCAATACCATCAATAATATGACGCATCTTGAGTCGGTCAATAATCGATTGTGCCGTATGTGCAACCTTTTGAATAGCTAAAGTATGAGAAAGACCGAGATCCAGGAGAAGCACGGCAAACTCATCACCACTGAGACGAGCTATGAGATCATGACTTCCTATAAGCTGTTTTATCTCTTTGGTGACCTGTATCAAGAGCTGATCTCCAATATAATGTCCATGCAGATCATTCACCGCCTTAAATCTATCCAAGTCAACAAACAAAAAGGCATGGATCATATCTGTCTCTTTCGATCGGGTATAGACCTGCTGTAATACTTCCATCAAAGATCTTCTGTTCAATACTCCTGTAAGAAAGTCATGGTCTGCCTGATACTGTAAAAGACGTTGCGTCTCTTTGATCTCGCTAAGATCTATAAACTGTGCAATATAGTGCGTGACAGCTCCTTTATCATCTGTAATTGCCGTGATAGATAGATATTCGGGATAGATCTCTCCTGATTTTTTACGATTGTATATCTCCCCTTGCCATCGTCCTTTATTTACCAATTCTTTCCACATCTTATGATAGAACTGTTTCTCATGTCTATCGGATTTCAGTATATTAGAGTTTTTACCCAAGACCTCTTCGGGGGAATATCCTGTAATTTCAGTAAAAGCCCTGTTCACACGGATAAGTTTTCCTTCACTATTAGTAACCATCATCGCCTCTTGGGCATCAAATGCGTACGCAGCAATGCGCAGTGCCTCTTGCTGTCTTTCTGCCTTATTCATCATCCGATAAACTATCCACCACAGAAACAGTAGTGCCGTCATCGAAAAAAACCAAATAATATTGTTCCAAATCATTGCATTTAGTGCTTGACGGTAACGTTTCTTCGCCTTGGCAACAAACTCCTGCAGTAGTGTACGTATCATCTCTTTGAACTGATCTATGTACGCTGTGCTTCTTTGAAAACATCTATCCGCATCCAGTCTATTGAGCGTATCATTCAATACACTTTCTCTACACTGAATCAACTTTTTTTCTATTTGAGGGTTCAGACAAGACTGAAAAATATTTTGAATACGAGCCGAACCGATATCTAATAAATATTGTTTTAACAGTCTTTCGAGCATGATCATCTTTTCAAGCTCACGTACTATACTGGGATCAGAAATTCCTGTACGCAATGCGTAATAGAGATGTGCTCTCTCTAATCCGGCATACTCTTTAAGTCTTTGCAATATACCGATATACTCTGCATCAGTATCTATATATCCAAAAGAGCGTGCTAACTTTTCTATTTGATTGATCAATATCCTATTGATCTGAGTGTAATAGTCCAATACTTCCGAAAATTGCAACGATGTATTCAATATCTTTTTTCGAATCACGCCTATATGATCATACGCCTCTTTAACCCCTTCCAGCATCAACTGATCCTTTCCAGATACATCAATATATCTCTTCAGGGATGCAGCCTTATTTTCAAAGTGACTGTATGCGCTATCCGTATCTTTAAAAATATGATTGATCTTTTCTCTGTCATCGATATTTTGGTAGACTAGAAAACCGGAAGCAAACCCTCTCTCTATCTGAAGTTGGTGAATAAGCTCTGATGCAGACTCTGTAAATTCAGCAAAATGTTCAAATGCAATCGTGTTATTTAATGTTTTTCGCTCTGACTCTATAGACTGATAGGCAAAATAGACCATGACAAGAATTGGGATCATAAAAATAAATACTATCTTGTATCTCAATGAGTTTATATCTTTTAAGAATCTTTCCATGTTATCCCTCTCCAAAAGGGTGAAACCGCTGCATCGTCTCTGCCAAATTCTGCTTCTGAATATGTGTATAGATCTGTGTGGTCTCTAGAGAACTGTGCCCCAGAAGCTCCTGTACAACACGTAGATCCGCACCGCCGATAATGAGGGAGGAGGCGAAGGAGTGGCGCAGTACATGCGGGGAGACACCCAGATACTTCTTGACGATCTTGTAAGCACTGATGCGGCTGAGCGGTTCACCACGGTAGTTGAGCCAGAGGTAGCTGCTTGCCATCGTCTGCTTTTGCAGATAGGCTTCCAGTGCCTCAATGGCTACGGGCGCCAAGGGTACGACACGCTCCTTCTGACCTTTGGCAAAACGGATCTTGAGCCATCCCTCCAATACATCACTGCGCTGTGCACCAAGCGCTTCGGAGATACGACAACCACTGGCATAGAGAAAGAGAATCAGCGCATAGTCTCGCAGTCCCTGAAGTGTGCTGCGGTCGATCCGCTCTACCCCTGCCATGATCTCTTCTGGGGAGAGGTATTTTGGCAGGTTCTTGGGGACTTTCGCCATCGGAATCTTGATCTTCTCGTGGGTGAAGTGCTGACGATGGCAAAAGGCGAAAAAGGTATTGATGGAGGAGAGTTTTCGGTTGAGGGTGCGTTTATTCTCAAAAGAAGCGAGAAAAGAGAGCACATCGACCGTCTCCAGTTTGGTCAGCGGCTTTGAAACCTGTGCTTCAAGCTGTCTCAGATCGCCAAGATAAGAAGAGACAGTCTGAGCATCAAGTGCTTTGGTGACACTCAGATACTCTTCGAAGGCGACAAGCAGATCGCTCATCGGGCTATTTGCACTTGAGCCTGTCAAGATGGATGATCGTTCCGTCTTTGTAGAGCTTGCTTCCCGAGACGAAGACAGGGTGTTCTACTTCACCGACATCGTAGATGCGGTACTGCTTAAGATCACTGTCAAGTACGATCAAAGAACCTTTGATATCAAGTGCATAGACCCTGCCATCCACCACCGTAGACTCGGAGAACTGAGCGAACTTGAACTTCTTGGTCGTCAGCTCATCGAGTGTAATACTCATCTTGATGATCTCACCCTCTTTGGTAAAGAGGTAGATATAGTTCTTGTAAAGTGTAACATCGGCGATATTGGCACGATAGTCAAACTCCCCTTGGCTGCCAAGTGTCAACAGCTTCTTGGGTGTGGCCGCTACAAGCGTATCGCCAGTTCGTTCCAGATAGATCACATTGTTGAACGCCTTGTCACTACTGAGATAGACCACTTTGGCATTTTCAGGATCGCTTGTATCGAAGATCACCAGTTTTCCGTCCAGCATCGGCATCACCACCAGTGAATCGACGAAGAGCGGACTTGCCGCACGTGTATCGATCGCATAGGTACGTTCGGAACGATTTTCGACAATCTTTTTATCATGAGCGATATCATAGAGTCCAAAGGCATTGTTCTCCAGAATATAGGCGATCAGATTGCCCTTAATACTTGCAGAAACAACCGGTGTATCGAATGTGATCTCTTTAAGGCTCTTACCACTTTTGTGATCGATCAGCTTGAGCATCCCCTTGGCATTGGCTGCGATCACATACTTGCCGCTCTCACCGAGAAAACGATATCCCTCAGGAAGGGTGAATGTACTGATTCCCTCCTTGGAGATAAAACGACCGTCATCCAATGTCGCACCCTCTCGGGTCACATCGACAATCGTACCTCCGAAGCTACTTTCCGCCATCGATGCGGAATAGGTCTGTTCAGGTTCAAAAGCCTTTCTTGAACTACATCCGGAAAGAAGCAGAAGTACTGCAAACAAAGATATAAAAATTGGAGTTCTCATCTACTTTGCCTTGATCGTTGCATGTTCAAGCAATTTTGCAAAAGGAGCTAACTGAGAGCGGCTGTCAACCATCTCCAGTTTTGATTTCGCTTTCTGTATATCTCCCGATTGGAGCGCCATATAAGCCTCTTCCAGATAAGAGAACTCGGTATAGAGTTTGGAATCGACCGGTTTTTTGACGATCGCCCCCTCACTGTATCGCGCCATGTCCGAAAGGATCTCATTGTGGCTGCTCTTTGCCGCTGCGATCCCTTTGAGATCCTCTTTTTTAGCCGCGACCGAAAAGGTATAAACCTCATAGAGTGCAGGATTGTTCTCTTTGAGGATAGAGAGTGCATTACTGTCATCGGGGTTTTGCTGCAGTGTCAACAATGCCTGGTTCGCTGCTGCCAGCTTGGATGCCCGCAGTGCCTCCATCCCCGATGTGACGGCAAAATAAAGTACCAATGCTATGGCACTTCCCCAGATAATACTTTTGTATTTTTTATAAAAAGTCTCCAGTTTAAAAGCACTCTCCAGTACCTTTTCATCACCACTCAACTCTGTTTTGACATAGTTTACATCATCTTTGATACTCACACATTGCTCCTGCGTTCTTGATGGTATTATTATACCTATTTTGAGTTAAAGGGTTATAACTCCACGACGGTAATCCCCAGATTACCCGGCATACGGTAGAACTTCTGTATTTTAGGATGTCTTTTAAGATAGTCCGACACCAGTTTGGCAAGCACACCACCACCCGTACCGTGAATGATCTGCACTTCACTCAATCCGTTCACCAACGCATCAGAGAGAAACTTATCGACGGTATCGATCGCTTCGTCCGCATACATCCCAAGCAGTTTCACCGAGACGGATCCTCCGCTCTTTTCGACATGGTGCGTCGCCTTTTTAGGCTTGGACGGCACTTTGACCTTAGGGGTCTCCTCCCGTTTTTTAAGCTCCTTGAGCGGCACGCGCATCTTCAGACCGTCCACGATGATCGTCGCATCCTTGCCTCGTATGGAGAGCAGTTCGCCTTTGTGAGAACGGTATTTGACCTTGTCTCCCTCTTTGAGCGGTTCGGAGGGCTTCAGGGCAGCCTCCTTGATCTCGACCTGCTTGCGTTTGTGTGCTTCGTTCAGCAGGCGTCTGCCTTCTGTCGACTCCTTGGCTTTAAGCGCTTCCCGTGCCTTTTTGGTCGCAGCATTGTAGCGGTTCTCCAGTGTTGCCAGTGCTTTGCGATGCTGCTCTTTAAGACGCATCTCCTCATCGATGAGCTTCTGCTTCTGCCGTGTAAGCGTATCAAGCTCTTTATCAACCTTGGCGATCTTCTCTCTCATCTCTCGTTCAAGTGCGGTGGAGCGTTCGATCAGCTCATTGAGCCGCTCTTTGTCATCGCCATAGACTTTTTTCGCCTCTTTGACGATCGCAGGCGGTACCCCGTATCGCTGTGCCGTCTCAAACGCATAGCTCTTGCCGATACTCCCTTGCAGAAAGGTATAGGTCGGCACCCTTCGCTCCTCATCATAGAGTGCGGCAACAAGCTCCACATCCTCATCACTTGCCATCAGTGATGCGAGGCGTTTGTGGTGGGTGGTGACCACAAAGCTGATCCCCCTCCCCTTCAGTTGTTCAAGCATCACACGGAAGAGCGCCGCCGCCTCATCCGAGTCCGTTCCAAGCTCAATCTCGTCAACCCCTACGATCGCATCCTCTTTGGCAAAGAGTCTTGCAAACTCCTGCATCCGTCCGGCAAAAGTGGAGATATCATTCTTGACCGACTGCGGATCGTCGATGACCGCTTCGATATGCTTGTAGTGCCCTACCTTCGTACGCGCTGCATCACAACGGAAAGGAAGCAGATACTTGCTCATATAGACTGCACTCAGCAGGGATTTGAGCAGCATGGTCTTTCCCCCAGCGTTCACCCCCGTTACCAGCAGGATTGGCTTGCGCATCTCGATGGTCACAGGCACGGGATCTTCGATGGCAGGATGGGCAAAATCTTGCAGTACGATCCCTTTCTGTTTCACAGGCAGTATAAACTCATACTCATTCGCTCTGGCGAATGCCACCCTTGCCTGATAGTGGTCAAAACGGTCATACGCCTTGTCGATAAAGGTCAAGAAACGCTCCCATTTGTGGAATACAGCAGAGATCTCTTTGCAGTAGCGCCAGATCAGTTCCGAGCGGCTGCTCAGCAGTGCGGACTCCTTCTCTTTGAGATGCGTGATACTCTGTGGAAGGATATAGAAAAACCCGCCCGAAGAGCGTCCAACCACGGTCGCTTTGATCGCATTGTTGAAGCCGCCGCGCACCAGCAGTGTCTCCTCACCGCTGTGGTAGTGCACCTGCGTATCGACCAGATAGTCACGCAGTTTCACCGAATGGGTCAGTCGGTAAAGCGTCTCCTTGATCTCACTTCTGTTCCGCTTGATCGCCTGCTCCAACTGCATCAGATCCGGATCTCGTTCGGGATTGATCTCCCCCTCTTCGGTAAAGTATCCGGTAATCTCCATGATCTCTTCGGGTATCTCTATCTCTGCGATCCAACTGCCTACAGGTTCGGGAAGAGAGAGTGCCTTGAGTCGATTGAAGTAGGAGATCATGACCACGAACGCAAAGATCTCCTCCACTCCCAGCACCCCCTGTTTGCGGATCAGGTTCAACTCCCGTTGAAGATCCGGTACCGCTTTGGGAGGGGGAAACTGTACAGTCGAGAGCGCTTTGATATAGCGATGGTGCTGATTGATATCACCGGGTATGGCGACATCTTTTTCCCGCGCGAAGAACTGCTTGAACTGTACGATATAGCTATCCAGATCCAGCTTCTTGACAATGGTATTTTGGGTAGCGTTCTGTGACACTTCACATCCTTGAATAGAATAACGGCATTATACAATAATAATTTACAGATTTTTTGACTATAATGAAAGAATGGATGAGACAAAAGACATATTGACCACTCAACAGTTCGATGATGCGGATCTGATGCAGTCAAGTTCGATCAACTGGCAATATCATGCAATCTACAAACTGATGCCTACTGCTTTCAGCGGAGAAAATACGATCATCATGCTTCCGAGACTACAGCTCTCTTATGCCAAACGAAGCGGTGGTATATTTTATACTGTCTCCGCTCCCAAAGGGACGGTCTCAGTCGCTATCGTTACACGATCAGAAGGCAAGATCTGCTTTGGAAATGCCAAGCTCAAAGAGGGGGACATTCTCTTTTTCGATGACAAAGAGTATTACAGTCTGTTCAACAATGACACTTTCGAAGCATCGATCGTCAGTATCCCACGCAAAGGCTTTCGAAAGCTTACACAAATGCTCACGATCTACCGAAATAAAGTCATTCAAGATAGCAACAATATGTTGACTGCACAGATGCTGCATATCCTTGAGTCATTCAAAAGTAATCCCTCGATCCGAAACGATATTCAACAACAGGCAGAGATGGAGGCGGAGATCATCAAGTGTATAGAAACACTCCTCGAGACACAGTGCCCATGCTTCCCCAAGCTTACCAAAGGGGAGAGAATCGCCCTTGAGATCAGAGACCGCATCTACAAACGTGTAACCAAAAAAGTGACAATCTCCTCTCTTTCACAGGAGTTCAATGTAAGCGAACAGACCCTGCAAAACGCTTTCAAGTCACTCTTTGGGATCACTCCCAACAAATTTCTGCGTAATCTCAAGCTCAACCATGTACGACAGGCACTGATCGAAGCGGATCCGGAAAAAGAGACGATCCTGCGGATCGCAAACCGCTGGGGATTTACACACATGGGGCACTTCTCCAGATATTACACCGATCTTTTTGGAGAGAACCCATCTCTCACATTGGCAAGAAAAACACAAGATCACTGAGACGACGGAAGCATGAAATACCTCATCCCTACCGTGGGACTGTTGCTTCTTTTTCTTGCCATGAACCCGACAGATACACATAAAAAACCCATGACACCCAACGATACGATCCTTGCACTTGGCGACAGTCTGACCTATGGCTTTGGAGCCAAAGCGGAAGAGAGCTACCCCTCCGTACTGGCGAAAATGACAGGATACAGGGTGATCAACGCAGGAGTCAACGGCGAGACATCCGATGAGATACTCCGAAGGCTTCCCGCACTGCTTGAACGATACCACCCCAGAGTAACAATCCTCTGTGCCGGAGGGAATGACATCCTGCAAAAAAAGTCTATGGATGCGCTCAAAGCCAATCTCGAAGCGATGATCACCACGATCAAAGCATCCGGAAGCGATGTGTTGCTGATTGCTGTACCGCATGTAACACTCTTTGGGCTAAGCACGCTGCCGCTTTATGAAGAGGTTGCGGAGCAAACAGATACCCCGCTACTTGAAGGGGTGCTTGCCAATATCCTTGAACAGCCCGGTCTCAAGAGCGACTATATCCACCCCAATGCAAAAGGCTACCGCCAAATGGCGGAAGCGGTACGGGAGAAACTCGATACGCTCTACAACGATTAGAAGTGATACCCTACACGGGCGATAGTCTTGGTATCGGTTTTTTTGAATCCTGTTGCAGGAAGGTTGTCATACGACACCTCTCCTTCCAGGGTCAAGGAAACGCGTTTTGCAACGGCAAAATTAAATCCGACAACACTCATCAGCTCATAATCCTCACTGAAATTTTCAACGTTCTGCATCGCGCCAAGTTTGATATACCCTTCACTGACCGTATTGAATGTATAACGATACTCAATGTACTCCGTCACAGATGCAAACTCTCTGTTTGGCTGCCCGTCACTGAACACTTCGATATTGTACGCACCGCCAAGCTTCACTTTTAAAAGCTGGGTACCGTCATCGATCAGCTTCTTGCCGATTCCCGCACCGATAAGGGTTTTACTGTCATAGTTTCGAAAAGTGTTTCTCAACCAGCTGGCAAACCCGTACCCCAACCACTCATTGGACAGTGACTGCTCCAGCCCCAAATAGGCTTTGTACTCCTCATTGTCACGCACACCGTTATTTTCTGTGATGTAAGCACTGGTATCAAAACTCGTTTTGAGATCACGTCCTTCATATCCTGTCGTTGTGAATGACATTCCATACTGCGCATTGAGATTGAGCGTTTCCGTATTTCCCGTGGTATTGGCAAACCCCAGATCGATATGCTGTTCGAGTTCCTTGGAGGCTTCCACCTTCGCCGCGGCACCGTAAGTTGCCTCGACATCGTCGATTTTAACCTCTCCGTAAAGCATCGTGGCTGTCAGTAGTGAACTTGCAGCCACCAGTGTGATAAATTTCATGATACTTCTCCCTTAGTAATAAATCAAACCGGGATTATATCGAGAAATGATCACAGAAAAATGAAAATGTCATTTTACGCCTCACCACGTATCTGATAGGTAATGTCTCCTGCCCCAAACGCACAGACAAGACCGCGGTCGTACTCTCGGATCACCTTTCCCTCTCGCATCACTTTGACCACACCGTCCTCTTTGGTCACGGAATCCGCCATAAGCAGTTTGTAGCGGCTGAACGCCCCTTTGAGATCGACAGGCACTTCGATCTCTCCAGCCGACCATATAGGTAGGATCACCAGCTCGTCTGCCCCCTCGAAACACTCGACAAAGCCTTGCAGATTGTCGATGGTACGGGAGTATTTATGCGGCTGCCAGATCACATTGAGCTGGTGAAAATCACGCATCTCTTTATAGCTCTGCAGCGATCCCATCGTCACCCTGATCTCGGTAGGGTGATGCCCGTAGTCATCGATGACCACCATATTATCCCGATTTTGCACGATATCGAAGCGTTTTTTGATCCCTTTGTATGCCAGCAGATTGCGTCTGATATCCTCGATATCCTCTCCCAGTTCCAGTGCCGCCAGTATCGCCAGTGCCGCATCCAGCGCGATATGCTCTCCAAAGCCGAAGACATCGAAGCTGCCAAGATCCTTAAGCACGAAACGCGTATGCGGTTCTCCCTCGATCAATACGAAGTCAATATCGGTAATATCTTTTGAGGGATAGAGCTTGATGCTCTCCAACTCCAGTGACGCAAGAAAATCATCTTCAGCATTGATCACCCGCACTTTAGCCAAAGAAAGAAAGTTGCGGTAGGCATTGTAGAAACGCTCTTCATCATACTCGTAGTACTCCATATGCTCCGGTTCGACATTGGTGACGATGGCAAGATAGGGATTGGAGTTGAGGAAGCTCTCGTCACTCTCATCGGCTTCAAAGACCACTTTGTCGTTAGGGTAGTTGCGTACATTGGAGCCAAACGCTTTGGAGATCGCACCGATGAGCGCATTGCTTTGGGGGAGGATTGAGGCAAGCATCGCTGAGGTGGTACTTTTGCCGTGTGCACCGCCGACGGCATAGACCTCTTTCTCTCCAAGGATAAATTTCAGCGCCTCTTTGCGCGAAAGCAGTTCGATCCCCAGCTCTTTGGCACGTTTATACTCGGGATTGTTGGGGCGAACGGCGGCAGAGTAGATGACCCTATCGACCCCCTCGACCGCATCGGGATGGTGAGGGATGGTGATCTTGGCACCGAAGTTGGTCGCCAGATCATTGGTGATCTCGGTCTGTTTGATATCGCTGCCGCTGATGGTATGTCCGTCATTGTGCAAAAACTTCGCCAGTGCCGAAAGACCGATCCCTCCAATGCCTATGAAGTGTATTTTCATCGCTTCCCCTTATGCGTTTTTATCCTCTTCGAGTACTTTGAGTTCCTCTTTGCCCTGCTGAACATACTTGGCGTACATCTGAAGCAAGATATCCGTAGGCTGCACAAAGGTCTGAATGAAAAACGCCAACGGATCGTGCGGGTCGATATCTTTGACATCTACCAGATTCTCGATGAAATCATCGAACTCCATCCCTGCCATCACCGCTGCGGCATGCACCATCATCGCATCTTTGAGTTCGTCATAGTCTATGGTATGATAGAGTACGAGGAACATCTCCTTGGCACCCTTTTTATCATTTTCGCTGTAACGCTGGATCGCATGCTCATAGATCGCTCTGGCAATGGCACGCTCCTCTTCGTTGGTGACGACATTGAACTCTTTGTGCTCACTGAGATACTCAGCCAGTCTGTCAAACGCGGTATTGACGATAAAGGTAAAGATCTCGTTGATCTCATCTTCGCTCGCTTCAATGATCAGTTTGGCATCAAGCAGTTGATATCCCTTGTGGACACTCTCTTCTTCTTTGCATTCTTTCTCGAGTCGCTCCATATTGGCAAGAAACTCAGGGTCTTTCTTGAGCTCTTCGACATGAATTTCAGGTGTTTCCATTGCTTTTCCTTATAAAAATACGATCATTCGTAATGGTTCATTGTTCATTCAGCATCGCAGCGATCCGCTCCAGTGCCTCACGCATCTGCGCAGCCTCATAGACCAGTGCCAGTCGAACATACCCTCTGCCCTCCCCTTCTCTGCCGAGGAAGGAGCCGGGGATCACCTTGAGATTGTATCGTTCATAGAGCTTTCGGGTAAAGTCGATCTCATCATCCACCTTCAGCCAGATGTAGAAGGTCGCCTCGGGAGGCTCTACGCCCAGTATCTCCCGGGCGATCTCGAAGTTCTCTCGGTACTTCGTTCTAAAGCCCTCGACATGCTCCTGATCCGCCCATGCCGCCGCAGCCGCATACTGCAGAGGCAGCGGAGAGGCACACCCCACATAGGTACGGTAAACCATATACTCCTTGAGTATCGCCGCATCCCCCGCGATGAAACCGCTGCGCAGTCCGGGTGCGGAGGAGCGCTTGGAGATAGAGTTGATCACCAGTACGTTCTTGAAGGTCGGATTGCCCGCCTCGATGGAGGCATTGAGCAAAGAGGGGACAGGCGTATCCAAGTAGAGATCGGCATAACACTCATCATTGAGCAGGACAAAGTCATACTCCAGTGCCAATGCCACCCACTCCTTCATCTGCGCCATACTCATCGTCGCGGAGGTCGGATTGTTGGGAGAGTTAAGAATCACCAGATTGGCTTCGGCAAGGTCAAGCGCATCCGCCTGAGGAACAAAACCACCCTCCTCATTGAGGTTCAGGTAGACTACATCTGCACGACTCGCTTTTGCCGCCCCCTCATAGATCTGATAGAAGGGGTTGGGAAATACCATCAAGGGACTCTCCACATCGTGCAGCAGAAACTGCGGAAAGTTAAAGAGCACCTCACGCGTCCCAAAGGTCGGGATGATCTGTGTATTGTCAAGATTTAGTCCGAAACGCTGCTTCAAATAGGTCAGCATCCCTTCTCTCAGTACCGTCTCACCGGCAGTCTTGGGATATTTGTTCAGCAGCGTTGCATGATCATTAAGCGCATCGAGGATGAACTGCGGCGTCTCAAACTGCGGCTCACCGATGGTCAGTGAGAGCGGACGGTAGTCAGGGTTGGGAACGATCGTCTCAAGAAGGTTATTGAGCTTTTCAAAAGGGTAGGTTTCAAAGTGCATCGGCAGCCTGTTTTTTGGGGATATTATAGCCAA
>CAYPWA010000006.1:0-13685 GCA_964414325.1 uncultured Sulfurovum sp.
TTTGGTAGATCATCTTGAGGTAGCTCTCTTTGTCAATGTTGAAGGTTTTGGAGAGCGAGACATCCGCCAGCTCTCCGAGACTCAACTGCGTGACAGCATGGGAGACGATACGGGAGACCTCGGCGGAGATATTGTTAAGCTCATAGAAGCCTTTGGAGTAGAGGATATCACCCAGCATGATCGCTGTTTTGTTGCCATAAAGTACATTGAGAGAGGGTTTGTTTCGACGCAGATCGGCATCGTCGATCACATCGTCGTGCAGCAGGCTGGCGGCATGGATCATCTCCACGATCGCCGCTGTTTTCACAGCCCCCAGACCACCGCCTGCAATGCGCAGGATCAGTTTGGCACGCAGACGCTTACCTGCGGGAAGCTTGCGGTAGAGTGCGGCAACCTCTTTGTCATCCAACTCTGCGATAAACTGTTCGATCTTTCTCTCAACGGCATCTAACATCTTGATCCTTGACCTGATTTGAAATGGAGATAATTATATCGAAATAGGTTTAATGGGGCTTGACCCGGTAGATCACGGCATACACCAATGGAACATAGAAGAGATTGAGCACAGTCGCCCATGCGATACCAAATCCCAATGAGATCGCCATAGGCTGAAGGATAAGTGCCTGTCCGCTGGCAAAGAACATCAAAGAGGAGAGCCCCAGCACAGTCGTAACCGAGGTGAGGATGATCGGACGCAGACGCATACCCGCTTTGTATGCCATCTCTTCATAGTCACGACTGCCTTTGATGAAATCCAGCATGATCAACCCATCATTGACCACCACTCCGGCAAGCCCGATCAGCCCCATGACTCCGGGCAGTGTCATATGCAGACCCATCAGTGTTGTACCCACCAGCGCACCCAAAACGGAAAGCGGAATGGTAGAGAGGATGATCAGCGGTTTGACAAAGGAGTTGAACATCCACACCAGCGTGATAAAGATCAAAAAGACAGCAATCACCGCTGCCTCCATCATCTCTCGTCTAAGCTTCTTGTTCTCCTTCTCCTCCCCTTTGACGATCACCTTGACACCACTCTTTTCTATCTCCTTGAGCAAAGGGTCAAGCTTCTCCATCACTTCGGTAGGGGTGATCACCTGCTTTTGTACTCTGGCAAAGACCGAGCGCACCTTGACACCATCCTCTTTGAATATCTTGACAAAGCTTTTTTGGTAGTAGAAATCGCAGATATCTCCCAGCCTCACAACCTGCCCTCCATCAGGTGTCGTGAGCTTGAATGCGGCAATATCACGGCTCGTTTTTTTGTAGGCATCCTCTATCTTGACACGTACCAGTCCCTTGTCGTTGAACATCTTGGCATACTCCGCCTTGAGGAACGCACCGCGCAGGGTACTCACCACACTGCTCTCGGTGAATCCCAACTGCTGTCCATACTCGTTGACACGGAGCTTGAGCTCACGCTCTCCCTCATTGGCATTGGTCGAGACATCTTCCACCCCTTTCATCGCTGTGAGGTTCTCCTCTACACGATGCAGTGCTGCAAGCATCTTTTTGGGATCGTCCGCACTGAACCCGATCTCGATATCGTGGCTGACAATCCCTGTCTGCTGCACATAAACATTAAACTCTTCAAAAAGCTTTTTGTTTCCGATTTTTTTGTCCCTAAATGCATCGATGACCTCACGTTGTACCTGGGCGGCGATCTCCTGTGCTTTGTGTTTACGGATCATATCGCTATCATCATACTCTAAAGAGAAGAGCGGATTGATATATCTGTCAAAGAAGCTCTCGGGGGCCTTCTCATGCAGGTTGACAAAGATCTGAAAGAGATTTTTCCCCGTCTCGAAGCTTGCATCGGGGTTAAACTTGAACCCGATCACCGAGGTAACCGAGTCCACATCCTGCTTGTCAAGAATCTGTAAAAGTTTCTTTTCGATCTCGGTCACATAGACCTCGGTCTCTTTAAGGTCATGATTGATGTCCACTTTACCGTTGACATAGACCTGCTGCGCATCAAACTCCGGAAAGAGCTGAAACTTGGTGATCTTCGCCATTCCTACTGTCGCAACAAGGATAAAAAGTACCAACAGTGACAAAGAACGCCACTTCCGTGCAAGCAGCTTCAAGAGCAGTGCTTTGTAGCTATCGATGAAACGCTTCCAGAGACCGCCCTCTTCATCGACAGGTTTTACTCTGCCGATACTGAAGAACTCTTTGGCGTGCAGCGGCAGAAAATAGAACGCTTCAAAGAGCGAACTGAGTAACAAAATGGAGATCATCACCGGAAGTACCTGCATAAACATCCCCATCTTCCCGCTCATGATCAGCAGCGGCAGAAAAGCAAAGACCGTCGTCAGCGTCGCTGTCAACACCGCAGGGAACATCTCCACCGCTCCGTCTATCGCCGCTTCTCTGGGAGATTTGCCCATCTCGAGATGACGGTAGATGTTCTCTGCTACGACAATCGCCTCATCCACCAACATTCCCAATGCGATCAACGCACCAAGCATCGTCAGCATATTGAGAGAGTAACCGATCATATCCGCTGCAATCAGCGTGATAAAAAAAGAGGCGGGGATACCGATCGCTACTACCCATGCGATACGGACATTGACGGAAAGAAAGAGTGCCAGAAAGACCAGGATAAGCCCGAAAAGGATATTGGAGGAGACCAGGTTGAGACGGTTCTTGACCCATACGGAGGTATCGGTATAGGCTTCAAAATCGATATCGGTATACTTCTTTCGGTAGCGCTTGAGCACCTCTTTGACCTCACGGCTGAGCGCAATGGCATTGCCCTCTTTGGTCTTGTTGATATTGAGCGAGATATTGGGTTTGCCGTTGAAGTGTGAGATCTGGGTGGGATCCCCCAGACCGATGGAGACTGTCGCGATATCCTTCAGACGAATATGTCTGCCGCCTATACCGATGAGGGTATCACCGATCGCTTCGGCAGATTTTTCACCATTGATCGTGGAGATATAGAGGTGATCACCCGGTGCATCCAGCGTACCCGCCGGGAAGATAGAAGCGATCTGAGAGATCGCCGTATAGACCGCGCGCTTGCTCAGACCGTAAGCATCGAGCTTTTTCTGATCAAGGGTGATCAACACCTCCTCATCCGCATCCCCGCGTATGACGATCCCGCTGAGATCCTTGATGAGTGCTAACTCCCCTTTGAGTTCATCGGCGATATCAAGCAGCCTGCGCTTGGGGACATCCCCCGAGATCGCTACAAGCAGCAACGGATAGTCATGGACGACCACCTTCGCTACCGGTTCATCCATATCCGAAGGCAGATCGCGTCTGGTATTGGCGATGATATCCTTGACATCCGAGAGTACCAGTTGCTTGTCATTTCCCGGTTTAATATCAGCTTTAATGGTAAAGAGACCATTCTGTATGGTCGTATAGATCGTATCGATCTCGGAGAGGCTTTTGAGCTCATCTTCGATCTGCTTGACCACCATCTTGTCAAGCACATCGGCACTTGCCCCCACATACCCGCCGCTAACACTGATCTCATCAAGTGTCGAAGCGGGAAATATCTCTTTGGCGATATTCTGATAAGCAAAGATCGCCATTATCAGCATAAAAACCATCAGAATATGGTTGAGCACCGGCCTGTCAACGGCAAATTTGACAAATCCACGTATCATCGTTAGGCGTCTCCGATCACAAAGATCGTATCGGTCACACGGTTCTTGAACTTGAGTGCCTCGACGTTCTGCCGGAGTATCTTCCTCTCCGCCTTGAGCGCTTCTACCTGTCTGTAGAGCTTGTTGACCTTTTTGCTCTCATAGTAGATCTGATTGCTCAGGTAGATCTTGACCAGTGCCAGTATCAGCACGATCGCCATCGCCATAAGGATCACGCTCAACATCCCAAAAGTGATACCGTTGGGAGCTTTTTGCTTTCTAGGTACGGCCATACCTATCTCCCCTCTTTGAATTTGAAACTGCGCAGTTTTGCCGAACGGCTACGAGGATTTTGCTTAAGCTCTTCTTTGGAAGCGACGATAGGTTTACGCGTCAACGGCTTGCCCAGGTCGTTGTCTCTACTGCAGGTACAGCGCATTGCGTGCGGATCGCAGATACATTTGGATGCCCACTTCTTGAAGCGGTTCTTCACCAGTCTGTCCTCCAGAGAATGAAAGGTAATGAGTGAGACCACCTCACTGGGATAGTGTTTCGCCTCGATCGCATCGAGCAGCCCTTCGATCTCTCCGAGTTCATTGTTCACCTCAATGCGGATCGCCTGAAAAGGGAGGGTCGAGGGGTGGATCTTGCCCCCCTTGGGAATAACCTGCGCAATGATCTCGCTCAATGCTTTGGCGCTCTTGATGGGTGCTTTGGCACGCGCATCGACGATCGCTGCGGCAAGTTTACGGTAAGAACGTACCTCTCCGTAGGTATCAAAAATATACTCCAGCTTCTCTTTGGGATAGGTGTTGACCACATCATAGGCACTTAGTGAAGCGGATGCATCCATCCGCATATCAAGGCTCTGGGAGTCAAATGCAAAACCGCGCTCTTTTTTGTCAAGTTGCAGCGAAGAGACCCCGAAATCCGCCAACAACGCAACGATGGGAGCCTCTTTGAGTGTCGGCAGCACCGTGGCGAATGTTCCTTTGTAAAGCCTGCTTCGATCTCCGAACTTGGCAAGCCTCTCTTTCGAAAATGCCAACGCCTCATCATCCCTGTCGATCCCGATATGTTTCAGATGGGGATAGGCAGAGAGTATCGCATGGCTGTGTCCTGCATACCCCAGTGTACAGTCGACAAAATACCCCTCGGGCAGATCTTTGAAGCTCTCCAGTACCTCATCGAGCAGTACCGGTATATGCGGCGTTGACACTTCTATCCTTTCTTGTTACGGTAATATTCATAAAATTCAATGGTATAATAGCGAAATTACCCTAACCAAAGGTTGCCTTTTATGGATAAACATCTCATCGAAGATATTCAGCGTATCTCCCACTCTCTGTTCGAAAAGAACTTTTTCGGTGTCTATCACGGCTCTATCTCTGCTAGAGTCTCCGTCAACAGTTTCATTATCAACTCTAAAGATACCATCCTCAATGAAGTGACCGAGGCATCTTTGGTCAAACTCGACTGTCAAAAACGAGATTACCGATGGAGTCTTGCCAACAACGATGTGCATATCCACGAACATATCTATGAGACGATCCCCAATGCCAAATATGTCAGCTACACCATGCCACCCTATGCAACAGCCTTTTCACTCAAGCACGGCAAGGTTGCACCCAAAGATTACTACGGTCAGCAAATTCTCCAAGAGGTGGTCATCTATGATCCCAAGAGCTTTGATGACTGGATTGAACGTGCCCCCTATGAGATCTCCCGTTTTTTTCATCATAATGATACCCACCTTCTCTTGATCAAAGGGTTCGGTCTGATCGCCTACGACAGAGATATCACGGAGATGGCGAAAAAGATCGCTATTTTAGAAAATTCCTGTCGTCTGCTCGCACTCAGTAGCAACCTGTAAATGGTGTTCTCTATAAGATAGATAGATTTTCTTATATTATATTAAGAAAAGTGTCGTTATACTTTCTGACGATATAACTAATAAATTAAACTGTCAGGAGGTTTTCTTATGGATACGCGGAACATGATACAGGTTATCAAAGCGAAATTCGAGATGATTCAGATCGTACTCAACAAAGAACTGCATCTGGATGATCTTAGACACAGCAAATACTTGCGCACACTGATCGAGGCAACGGAAAACACCTATATACACCTCAACGATAGTATCTGCGAAAGTCTGCACATGTGCCGCGAGTGTGCCAAAAAACGGGATCTGCTGATGCACTATATCAATCTGCTCGACGACATAGAGAACGGTGCCGAGATCACACCTCAAATGGCTGCATCACTGCAACTCTATCCACAGGCTATAGACAGTGTTATCAATAGGATCGATACCGTTCTTGCACAAATAGACCAGTAATCCGTTTTAACACACAACGGTATTGACACTTCTGTAAAGCTTAGGTTTGTTATACTTTTCTATTCCCAACCATAGAGGATCGTATTATGAATCAGACGAAGAAACGGCTCAGCATCATCAATCTTGCGATCTCTATCGGTGATATCGAAACGATCCAACTCCAAATGCTCCGACTCGCTCCCCTGAAAAACGATCAGAAGATACAAGGGATCCTTCAGGAACTTCAAGCAGAGAACTATGCGCAAACCCAAGCCCTTATCACATCATATATTGAATCTCCCGATACAGGTATCCATCAACGAACAATGGAGAAAGAGGAAGAACCCACACCGGAAGAGACAGAAGCGATTATCGAAGAGTTCGATCTCTTCACGCTGCCTGACGATGAAAAAGAGGAAGTTCGAGAGATCGGTACATTCGATGAGATCCTCGATCTCGAACCTTTTGTTGCCGCCCCTTCTCCGACAACAGCCTATCAACAACCGAAAAGAGACGATCTTGACGCACTTCTCAATCTGACAAGTGAAGAGATACAAACCAACAAGGTTGACCTGAGTTATTCCTCTCGACAACAAGAGGATGACTTTTTTAAGACAGACGAGGCAAATGAAGAGGAGCAAGAGAAGAAGCAGGACGATTTCTTCACTGTAGAGGAAGAAAATTCTCTCCACACTGAAACACCGGTTATTACAGATAATACACATGACGAAAAAGAAGAGACGTCTGATCCTCTACGTTATGAGACTATCCCCTATATCGACCAGAAACTCAAAAATATGCTGGCACAATATCCTCCGCTTGTCAAAACAGAGGGAAGCTTTGCTTCTGTTGAACGCTGGCTGCACAAGATCGCCCACGAAGGATACAGCGAGGAGGAAATCGAAAGCACAATCACACATATACAGCAACTTGTACACAAAGGTGAGTTGGCAGAAGCAGCACTTCTATTACTTGTCAGTGCGGCGACACAGTCCAAATTTGCACAATTTATGCTGGCTCGTGCACTCTTCAAAGGTGATCTGATTGAACGGAATCTACCTGAGTCCTTCACGATCATCAATCGTCTGGCAATGGATGACGATTATCCCGAAGCTATCTGTGACTTAGGGCAGCTCTACGAAAACGGCATAGGTATTGATAAAGATAAGGAAAAAGCAGAAGCACTCTACAAAGAGGCGATGGAGATGGGTATCAAGCGTGCAAAAGTCCACTACGAGAGACTTCGCAAACAAAACCGAGGACTCTTCTCATTCCTCAAAAAGTGATTCGGATCATACCAATAGCGCCTTGATCCCATCATATGCCACGTCCATCATCTTGTCGATCTCCTCTTCGGTGATGATATAGGGCGGCATAAAATAGATTACATTACCAAGCGGACGCAGCAGTACACCGTGTGCCAAGCCATACTCATAGATTCTCAGCCCTATGCGTTCAATCGGATCGTAACCGGCAAGCTCCACCGCTGCCACCATCCCCTGCTGTCTTACCTCACTGACATTCTCCAGCATCTTGAAACGCTGCAGTTTTTGGGCGACATAAGCACTCTTCTTGACATTACGTGTCAATACCTCATCCTCTCTAAAGATATCCAAAGAAGCAAGTGCCGCCACACATGCCAACGGGTTTCCCGTATAGCTGTGTGAGTGCAAAAACGCTTTATACTCGTTATAGTCGCAGTAAAATGCGCGGTAGACCTCATCGGTCGTCATCACCACAGAGAGCGGCAGGTAACCCCCTGTCAACCCTTTGGAGAGTGTCATGAAGTCTGGAGAGATATCCGCCTGCTCACAGGCAAACATCGTGCCCGTACGCCCAAAACCGGTCATGATCTCATCGGCGATCAGGTGTACCCCGTAGCGCTCTGTCAACACTCTGACACCGCGGAGATAGTCCGGATGATACATATGCATCCCTCCCGCTCCCTGGATCAACGGCTCTACGATCATCGCCGCGATCCTCTCCCCCTTCTCTTTCAATACGCTTTCAAGGACTTGCAGTGCATTTTGGGCTGCCTCCGGGCTCTGGTCGACCGGTACGGGCACCTGCATATTGGCGATAAGAAGCGGTTTGTAGGTCTCCTTGTAGAGTGCCACATCCCCCACAGAGAGTGCACCGATCGTCTCTCCGTGATAGGAATTCGTCAGAGAGAGAAAGAGCGAACGATCCTCTCCTTGGTTGCGATGATAATGGTAGCTCATCTTGAGCGCAGCCTCTACCGCACTCGATCCGTTGTCAACATAGAAGACCTTCTGCAGTGTCTTAGGCGTGATCTCCACCAGTGCATGCGCCAGCTCGATCGCCGGTTCGTGGGTAAAGCCCGCCAACAATACATGCTCAAGTGTGTCAAGCTGTGCTTTGACCTTTTCGTTGATACGGGGATTGGCATGTCCAAAGAGATTGACCCACCAGGAGCTGATCGCATCGATGTAGCTGTTGCCTTCGAAATCATAGAGGTAGACACCCCTCCCCGACTTGATAGGGATAAGCGGCAGCGTCTCATGATCCTTCATCTGTGTGCAGGGATGCCAGATCACAGAGAGGTCTCTCTGCATCATCGCATCGTTTTTGCGTTCGATCATCTATTTTCCTTCCACTCAATTGGTATTAACCTCAAGTTGACTAAAATATTATACAAATTTTACCTAAGAAGGCAGACAAAAACATGATCAGTTGGATGCAGAAACACAACAAATACCTCGTATGGACCATCTGGATCGCCACCATCGCATTCATCGGTGCGGGATTCGTAGGATGGGGAAGCTATCAGTTCGGTGGCAAAGCCGGAAATGTGGCAAAAGTCGGTAATATCGAGATCAAACAATCCAAGCTCAATATGGTTTACAGCAACCTTTACAGCCGATATAATGAGATGCTGCAGGGACAGCTCGATGAGAAAAAAGCCAAGGAACTGGGATTAGTACAGCAGGCATTCGAAACCATTAAAACACAAGCGATACTGCTCAACTATGCCAAGGACCTCGGGATCATCGTCTCGGATGAAGAGGTCGCTCATACACTGGAGTCTATCAAAGGTTTTCAGAACAAAGATGGTGTATTTGACCGTAATGCATACAACATGTATCTCACGTCCCAACGTCTCAAAGCCAAGACCTTTGAGGATACTCTTCGTGACGAGCTGACCATCACCAAACTGCTTGATCTGCTCCATATCCCCGCACTTCCTCTTGAGAAGGAAGTGATCACCGCCGCTATGGGTGTATCGGACAAGATCGCCTATAAAGTACTGAGTGAAAAGGATGTCAATATCACCATTGATGACAATGCATTGAAAACATACTGGGAGAAACATAAAGAAGCGTTCAAAACACCTAAACGCTATACCTTGGAGATCCTCTGGACTCCAAGCAATGAGACACCTGTAACAGATGAGGAGATCAAATCGTTCTACGATACCAATAGCTTCAACTACATTAATGCTTCAGGCAAACAGCTTACTCTTGCAGATGCCAAAGCGCAGGTTGTCAAAGACCTGAAACTAAAAAAGACAAAAAAGACAGCACAGAAAGCCTATATTGCCTTTAAAAAAGGAAAGCTTGACAAGAGTGCCATCATGAGTACGACCCTCCCTCTCAATGATCCTACTCTCAGCACTGAAGTCTGGAATACCCTTCAACAAAGAAAGGAAGGAGATATCCTCAAGCCCAAGATTGTCAATGACAAATATGCTACCGTCAAGATCATCGCTGTCACCCAACCGCAGATCATGTCTTTCGAGGAAGCAAAGCCTCTTGTCACAAAACAGTATGAAGCTGAAGCAAAACAAGAAGCCCTTGCATCCTTGGCTGAGTCAACACTCAAAACGATTTCAGAGACCAACGCTACAGTTTCTGACTACCTGAGTCTCGGCAAGTTTGACAACCTTGAAACACTAAATTCACAAGAAAGTTTACAATTTCTACAAAAACTCTTTACATCTTCAAAAGAAAAGGGTATTATTAGCGTAGCAAATAAAGTTATTGTTTACAGCATTATCTCACAAAAGCAACAACCTCTAGATGAGGCGCAGCAAAAGCGTGTTGAATCAACTGTAAACACAATCAAACAACGTGTATTTGAGTCCAACCTGATCAAGGTTTTGGAACGCAAATATCCTACGGAAGTCTATATGGGAGGGCTCACAAATTGAGTGACACAGTTTTAGCTATTGACATCGGTTCCACCAAAATATGTGCGATCATAGCTGAAATCAAAGGGGAAGATGTCCATGTACTTGGACACGGACTCGCCAAATCCCAGGGAATCAAAAAGGGTAATATCACCAATATCGAACTTGCTTCCAAATCGATCAAAAAGGCAATCAACGATGCCAAACGAATTGCCGGAAGTAATATTACTTCTGCAACGGTATCCATCTCCAATGCCTATGCCAAGAGCCTCAATTCCACGGGGATCGTCAATATTCCCCACAAGGATATCTCCATCAAGGAGATCAACCGTGTCATGCAGACGGCACTTTACAATGCCAATGTCCCTAACGAATACGAAGTGATCCATGTGCTGCCCTACAACTTCAGGGTGGACGATCAGGACTTCATCGAAGATCCATTCGGTATGAATGCCAGCCGTATGGAGGTGGATGTCAATATCATCATGACACAGAAGTCAAACCTCTCCAACCTTAAAAAAGCCGTTCGCTCCGCAGGGGTTGAGATAGACGGTATCGTGCTCAGTGGATACGCTTCCGCCATCGCCGTGATGGACGAGGATGAAAAAGAGCTGGGGGTTGCCGTCATCGATCTTGGCGGACAGACAAGTAACCTGGTGGTTCATGTAGGCAACTCCATCCGATACAACGACTTCCTTGGCGTCGGTTCCAACCACATCACCAATGACCTCTCCATGGCACTGCATACACCACTGCAGGTCGCGGAGAATGTCAAGATACGCCACGGGAACCTGATCGAGACCAGCAACGAGGTAATCGAGCTTCCTATCATCGGAGACGAGGAGAACCGCAACGGTGTCTCTCTCGAGATCGTTCACTCCGTGATCTTTGCACGTGTCGAAGAGGCACTGATGATCCTCGCCAAATCGTTGGAGAAGTCCGCACTCAAAGAGCAGATCGGATCGGGGATCATTCTTACAGGCGGTATGACAAAACTCAAAGGTATCAGAGAATTGGCTCAGTCTATTTTCCCTGCCATGCCGGTGCGCATCGCCAAACCGAAAGAGATCGAAGGACTCTTTGAAGAGCTGAAAGATCCTGCTTTCGCTACAGTCGTGGGACTGTTACTCTACAAAGCGGGCAAACATACACAGTATGAGATCAACTTCAATCAGGAGATGCTACACTCCAAATCAGATCAAACAGACAATCTGGAAGATCTGAGACTGGAGCATGTACAGGAGCCCATGGAGGAGGAGCAACCACTTACAAGGGAAACCCATCCTGATGAGGAGACTTCAACCATCGTCTTTGATGACCTGCCCGACCCTAATGCGGAGAAGAGCGGGACATTCAAAAAAATCGCCAACTGGGCAAAACAGCTTTTTTAACATTATGAAAACAATACATCTAAACAAAGGGGGAAGAAATGGAAGAGTTTGAAATAGACATTGTCGAAACAAAGTGTCATACCAATGGAGCGAAGATCAAGGCAATCGGTGTTGGAGGCGGCGGTGGTAACATGATCAACCACATGATCCAGGAAGGGATCAACAGTATTGATCTGATCGTTGCCAATACCGATGCACAGGCACTGGAGAGTTCACTTGCACCATACAAGATGCAACTGGGTCTCAATGCGACCAGAGGACTGGGTGCGGGTATGGTACCAGAAAAGGGTCGTGAAGCAGCACTGGAGAGCTTTGAAGACATCAAAGCAATGCTCGAAGGTGCGGATATCGTTTTCATCTCTGCCGGTCTTGGCGGTGGTACAGGAACCGGTGCAGCACCTATTATTGCACAAGCTGCCAAAGAGGTGGGGGCACTGACCGTTTCCATCGTTACCAGTCCGTTCAAGTTCGAAGGGCGCAAGAGAACAAAGCTTGCCAAAGAAGGACTTGAAGAACTGAAGCGTGAAAGTGACTCCATCATCGTCGTACCCAACGAAAAACTCCTCTCCATCGTAGAGAAAAACCTTGGGATCAAAGAGAGCTTCCGTATGGTCGATGATATCCTCGCTCAAGCGGTCGGAGGTATCTCCAAAGTGATCCTCTCTCACGGAGAGAACGATATCAACCTTGACTTCGCCGATGTCAAGACCGTCATGAGCCACAGAGGTCTCGCACTCATGGGTACGGGTTACAGCTGTGGTACCAATGCGGCATACGATGCGGCAAAAGCGGCGATCGAGTCTCCGCTGCTTGACAATATCAGTATCGATGGTGCGATGGGTGTACTGGTACACTTTGATATCCACCCTGACTATCCAATCATGGAGATCGGTGAAGCGATGAGCATCGTCGAAGAGAGTGCAGATGAAGATGCGTCCGTCATCTTCGGTACAACAACCGATCCAAGCATGGAGATCGATGAAGTGAAGATCACGATCATTGCGACCGGTTTTGAGGATAAAAACGCGATCCCCGAACCTACCAAGATCAAAACGCAGGAGACCCTGCTCGGTAATAACGCGACCACCGTCAACACCATTACCTCTCTGGGCGGACGTAAAGTCGTAGGCGGATATGATGGAGATCATGAGGATATCCTCGATGTGCCTACCTTCCTGAGAAAGCAGATGGACTGACACTCCTCCCTTTTTTTCTTCATCCCCCTTTTTTGAGGGATACGTTCTTCCCGTATCCCTCATTTATTTACCTCTTTTTTGCTATCATACTCCCACTTTTTATAGAACCCATAGAAGGATTTGACAGATGAAATATATCA
Source organism: uncultured Sulfurovum sp. (assembly GCA_964414325.1). Taxonomy (GTDB): domain Bacteria; phylum Campylobacterota; class Campylobacteria; order Campylobacterales; family Sulfurovaceae; genus Sulfurovum. The sequence goes on from CAYPWA010000006.1 coordinate 12,794, forward strand.
AGACACTGACTACCGCTACCGCCACCGGTCTTGCTGCACTGCTGGCAACCGGTCTGACAGGCTGCGAACAGAAACAGACCCAAGAAGCACCACAAGCTAAAGGTGCTTTCGTGATCATCGAAGAGACCGCACCGGGCAAGTACAAGATCAAAGATGAGTTCCCCGCCGATGAGACACGTATCGTACTCAAAGAACTTGACGGTACGGAACGTGTGCTCACCAAAGAGGAGATGGACAAGCTGGTTAAAGAGGAAGCCGCACGTATCGACAACGGTACATCACCACTGGTTCAGGAGAATCCACAAGTCTCTGAAGGTATGGGGCTTGGTTCCGTACTGCTCTCCAGTATTGCAGGTGCGATGATCGGCTCATGGATCGGCAACAAGCTCTTTGGTAACCAAAACTACCAGAATAACCGTAAAGCAGGATACAAATCCCCGCAGACCTACCAGCGTAGCAAAAACAGCTTCAATAAACCGCGCAAAAGTATGAGCAGTACCAAACGCAGCGGCTTCTTTGGCGGCAAGAAAAGCAGCACGAGAAGTGGCGGATTCTTCGGCGGTTAATGATGGTACAGCTACAGAAGGTCAAACCACTCGACAGAGACTATCTTGAATCACTTGGTTTTGTCTGGCACACCGACAGTGACGAGACACCCTATATTGCGGATGAACTGGTCAGAGTTACGGAACAAGAGGCGGAGGCGTATTATGAGGCAGCCAACGAACTCTACGAGATGTTCATTGCTGCCGGAGAATATGTCATCGAACACAACCTTCTCCATGAGGTCGGCATCCCTTTCAATCTGGTCGATCTGGTCAAAGAGAGCTGGGAGAATGATGTCCACTGGCATCTCTACGGTCGATTCGATCTTGCCGGAGGCATAGACGGC
>CAYPWA010000007.1:0-13545 GCA_964414325.1 uncultured Sulfurovum sp.
CACATCATAATGATCGGTAATGATCTCTTTGCTGTAACAGAGTTCGCGTGCCACGAACACTACTTTTTTTATATTTTCAATCTCTTTTTCAAAAAATCTGTCGTACATCCCTTTTCCGAATCCTATACGTCTGTATGAGGCATCCATCCCCACGATGGGTACGACGGCTATATCTATCTGTTTTTTCCTGTGCTGCCTTGAGAATTTGGGTTCTTTGATCCCAAAACGTCTGACATGCAGTGGGTATCTATATTTTACCAACCTGAAACTTTCACCTTCCATAAACGGTACGTAGACGCTCACGCCCTGCCGTCTGAGACGGTAGATCAGTGGATAGAGGTTTACCTCCGTTTCCAAGGGCAGATAGAGCATGACCGATCTCGCACGCTCGGTTTCGATCAGATGCATTAACGCTTCAAGTACACGTTTGTCCTTACGATAGCCTCCATGCCTTGCAGCATGCCGCAGCTGCTTCAAACATCCTGTGCGAAACCTTTCTTTAGGGCTTTTTTTCACTTGTTCCATACTTTTTAGTGCTCTTTGGCTATAATTTTTGACTCTATTATACCAAAAGGAACCGTGTGAAAGTATTCTCACCCCTAATTGCCATCTTTATGACTTTCACATTACTTGTACTGCTTGTCGGATGTAAAGAAAAAACCAAAGACAAACTCCCCTATGAACAGAGTGTAGAGAGCCTATCACCGACTATTGCAGATCATAACACGACCGTAGATCAGAACCACACTCCAAGTGCTGCATCTACCTTCTATTCACAAGGAGGAAAGCGCTTTAGACTTGCTGACCATAGAGGAGGTGTTCATGAGGTTGCTGTCGAAAAAGATCAACTTCTCTTCAAAGATATCTCCCAATCCGTTGTGATTCTCCACTTCTTCAGTCCATGGTCACTTCCCTGCCGGGGAGAGGCACCCTATCTGACGCAGTTGCAGAAAAAATACAAAGACGAGCTCTTTGTCATCGGTGTCATGCTTCACCCAAATAAGCATCTTCAGGAGTTGGAATCGTTCATTAAAAAATATGATGCGACCTATTTCATCGCAACGGGAAGCGAGAACGAACCGTTTACGCGCAATATTCTATCAATACTGCACATACCGGAAATCCTGCCTATTCCTTTAACCGTGATCTACCAAGGAGGTCACTACTACCGTCACTACGAAGGTGCCGTCCCAATAGAGATGATCGAACACGATATCAAAACAATTTTGAAACAATAAAGGAGATCATGATGTTCAATATACTTAAAAAAGTATTTGGAAAAACGGGAGAAGCGATCAAAGAGGTCGCACCCGAAAAGAAAAAAGAGATCACCAAAGAGGAGTTCGAAGAGATCCTGCTCGAAGCGGATGTCAACTATGAACTGACCGAACGTCTGCTTGAGGCACTACCGGAGACGATCAACCGTATCCAGGCATTCAACTCGCTCATCTCCGTCTTTCAATACAAGGCCGACTGGAAAGAGAGTGATGCCACACCCTATGTCGAGATGATCATCGGGGTCAACGGTGCGGGCAAGACCACCACCATCTCCAAACTCGCCTACCGCTACAAACAGGAGGGCAAAGGGGTGATTCTCGGTGCGGGTGATACCTTCCGTGCCGCTGCAATCGAACAGTTGACACGCTGGGCGGACAAGCTTGACATTCCCATTGTCGCTACCAGACAGGGTCACGACCCCTCCGCCGTAGTCTACGATACGATCGAAGCGGCAAAGGCAAGAGGTTTGAAACATGTCATCATCGACACCGCCGGACGCCTGCATACCCAAACCAACCTCAGCGAAGAGCTCAAAAAGATGATCCGTGTCGCAGGCAAGGCGATGGAGGGAGCACCCCACAGAAAGATGCTAATCCTCGACGGTACACAGGGAAGCAGCGCGATCAATCAGGCAAAAGCCTTTGACGAGATGATCGGAATTGACGGGATCATCATCACCAAGCTAGACGGTACGGCAAAAGGCGGATCGGTACTCAGTATCGCCGATGAGATGCGCCTACCGATCTTCTATATCGGTACGGGTGAACAGCCCGAAGACCTCGTCCGGTTCAAAGCAAACGACTATGTCAATACCATCCTTGACGAGATCTTCGTTTGATCCTTCCTGTGTAAAAAAATGTCATTTTGACATTTTTTTACACATACCACCCCTTTTTTGACTACACTACTACAAATTCTTCTCTAAAGAGTGATCATGGCAAAGAAAAAAACCCTATTTGAGTGTCAGGCATGTGGCTTCCAATCCCCCAGATGGATGGGCAAATGTACCTCTTGCGGTGAGTGGGAGAGTATGGTTGAGCTCAGTAGCGATCAGATCAAGTTTCTCAAAGAGACGGCGGCTTCCAGCAGTCGTCAGAGCCTCCCAAAGGCACAACCCATCACACAGATCGGGGAGGATAATATCACTCGTTTCTCTTCGGGAAGCAGAGAGCTTGATCTGGTACTGGGAGGGGGGATCGTACCCGGCTCGCTCACACTTATAGGGGGGAGTCCTGGAATCGGCAAATCCACACTACTGCTAAAGATCGCCGGTAATCTTGCACAACAGCAAAAAGAGATCCTCTATGTCTCCGGGGAAGAGTCCGCCGGACAGATCAAGATGCGTGCCAACCGTCTGGACGCCAACCATGACAGACTCTATCTCCTCTCCGAGATCAATCTGGGTGCGGTCGTCGCAGAGATCGACCGCAGAGACTACGACTTCATCGTCATCGACTCCATCCAAACGCTCTACTCAGACGAAACCCCCTCGGCTCCCGGGTCGGTCACACAGGTACGTACCATCACCTTCGAGTTGATGCGCATCGCCAAGAACCTGCAGATCCCTATCTTCATTATCGGGCATATTACCAAGGATGGCTCCATTGCAGGTCCCAGAGTACTGGAGCATATGGTCGATACCGTTCTCTACTTCGAAGGAGACTCCAACTCCGAGCTCCGACTGCTCAGAGGTTTCAAGAACCGCTTCGGCTCCACCAACGAAGTGGGGATCTTCGAGATGAACAAGGAGGGGCTCAACGATGCCAAGACCATGGCGGGACGTTTCTTTAACAAAGAGAGACTCCAGTCAGGTTCTGCGCTGACAGTTATCATGGAAGGCAGCCGTCCTATCATCATCGAGGTACAGGCACTGGTCAGTGAAGCCTACGGTCATCCCAAGCGGAGCTCCACAGGCTTCGACAACAACCGTCTGGGGATGTTGCTCGCACTGCTGGAGAAAAAACTCGATCTCCCACTGGGTACCTACGATGTCTTTATCAACATCTCCGGGGGCATCAAGATTAGCGAACCCGCCGCCGATCTTGCTGTCATCGCTGCGATACTCAGCTCCTACCGAGACAGGGAGTTGAGTGCCCAAACACTCTTTTTGGGAGAGGTCTCACTTACCGGTGAGATCAGAGAAGTACCCTCACTCTCCCAAAGACTCAAAGAGATCGAAACACAAGGCTTCCAAAAAGCGATCATACCGAGCAAACCGATGGAAAAAACAGCGATAAAATGCTTCATCGCCGATGAAGTATCCAAAATCATTGAATGGATGTGACTTTTCAACGATATTGGTATGGCATAATTAGCCAACTTGTTGACATAAAATGTCCGTAACTAAAAAATATTAATAGAATACAGATACCTATCTCACTATAATCTCTTTATATCAGAAAGAGGTATCTTAAAGACGAGTAAAAAGAGTTACGATAGTATATATCAAAGGAACCATCCATGCCAAAACTCACTATTCTCTATGCTGAGGACAATCCGGAAAGCAGAGAAAACTATGCATTCATCCTTCAGGAGTATTTTGATAAAGTCTATCTCGCTTCTGACGGGGAAGAGGCACTGATGCTCTATCAGGAATACAAACCGGATATGCTGCTTCTTGATATTAAAATGCCAAAGGTCAACGGAATCGATGTAGCAAAACAGATCCGAGAGGAGGATAGTGATACTCCCATCATCATGCTGACCGCATATTCCGACCGAGAAATACTGCTACAGGCTGTTGAGCTCAAACTTGATGCCTATCTCCTTAAACCTGTTGATATCCCTAAGCTTCTTGAAACATTGAAGCATCTCATCGAACAGATCAATAGTTCAAAAATGATCTCTCTCTTTTACGGACTGACATGGGATGGGATCGGTCAAAAACTTTTTTACAAAAACAGCGAAATAAAACTTACAAAAAAAGAGAGACAACTTCTTCATATCCTCGCTTCCAATGCAGGCTCCTATCATACCCATGACGAACTGATCATCAATATCTGGGAAGATGAGCTTCCCGACCATACCTACAATAAAAAGCTTATCCAACTCATCTATCGTCTGAACAAAAAAATTGCTGAGTTGCTTCCATCCCAAAGCTATCTCATCGAGAATAGCTATAAGCTCGGATATCGCGTACAAACTGATAATGAATTCACCGAATAATAAATGCTTTTTGGCTACACTGTTGCCATGAAAGTTGGAACAGACATTATTCAGATAAAGCGTATTGAAAAACTGGTTAAACGCTACGGTATCAAATTCAAGCAGCGTTTTCTCTCCAAAAACGAGATCGCTGTGGCAAAACGTATCGAGACCATTGCAGGTTTCTGGGCAGCCAAAGAAGCAATCTCCAAGGCTTTGGGCTGCGGTATCGGCGGTCAGCTCGCTTTTCACGACATCATCATTGCCAAAGATCATAAAGGTGCTCCCTACTTCAAGCTGAGCAATGCAGCACAAAAAGCCCACCGGATCAAGGACTCTTCTCTCTCCATCAGCCATGACGGCGGCTTTGCCATTGCTGTAGCAGTGATCATCAAAGAGGAGTTCTAACCTTTATTATGATTATATTACAATAATCGACGGATACTCTGACAAAGGAGAAACTATGAGATCATGGTCATTCATCATTTCTATCGCAGCAGTAGTGCTTACAGGATGTGTACCCCAACAGCAGCCGCTCTATAGACCTATTTCAACACCCCTAACCAAACCCAAGCCGGAACCAAAACCTGCCGTAGTACTGGAAAAACCGACAAAGATCAAAGAGCTGAAAGAGGTAGAAGATAATAATTTCGATCCAGAATATATGTATCCTGACACCCAAAAGCGTTCTCCTAAAGTACATGCTGTATCTCAGTCTACCGATACGATAGCTGATGCCTCATCCGACACAATGAGCCGTGAAGCCTGTATTGGAATGATCGGTCAGGAAAAGTTCGACAAATATACACAGATGCTTGGAAGCGAATCAGCTGCGATCAAGCGTTGTATCCTACTTCGTTCGATGAAGTAACCAAAACCTGCTACTTCTTCAGGTGTAACATTTTAAAGCGATCTCCCATCATGGTCGGGCCGATTAGCGTCTTGATCTTATCCGCTTCACGCAGGTAATTCGCCTGTGTGGTCTGTTTGGCAAACTGTTCGAGCAGATCAATCAGCCCGAAACGGATCAGTGCCCTCGCCTGCGTCTCGTACGCCTCCTCTTTGAAGCCTGCCTTCTCAAATACCTCAATCACATGGCCAAAGTTGACATCATAGGTGATATCGTCTTTTCCAAAAGACTCTGAGAGCTTCAATGTTTCATCAAAAAGAGGAAAGGTCTCATGCTGTCGATAGACACGGATCGAGAAGTCATTACGCACATACTTCTCCCCGTAATCAAATGTCACGAAGTCGCACCGACTAATTCCTTTTGACATCGACTCTGCAAATGCCTCGTACCCTACAGCGATCTCACCTGTAGTAAGGTGATGTGACACCGCCCACGCCTGCATCTCTTTGGGGGCATTCTCCCACAAAATTGCATCCCCCTCTACCGTAGCGATCTTGCCGTCCTTGTAGAGCTCGCAGGGGAAGGCATCGAAGATCTCATTGGCGACCACAAAGGCATAGTCAACCTTCACATCCGCAATATCTTCGAAGTGTACCACCTCTACATCCTCTCCGAAGCGAGAGGCGATATAGGCTCTCTGTGCTTCCCTGACCTCCGGCTGACGCTCTACGATCCCAAACTTCAACGTACCGATGAGTGACGGATCACAGGTATAGAGCCACTGGATCATATCACACAGCAGGTATCCCTGATGCGCCCCTACCTCAATGAGCCAGCCATGCCTGTCCGCTTCTCCCGAAGAGAGCATCTTGAAAAAGTGGTTGGCGATACTCGCACCGAAAAAACGGCTGGTACTGACTGCCGTATAAAAGTCACCGCTTTTGCCTATGGCTTTGAACCGCTTGTAGTATCCCTCATCGCCATAGAGCCATTCGTTCATATAGTCGCTAAAGTACATGTTCCATCCGAATATAGAGTTTGAGCAGTTGGATCTGTTTGTCGATGCGATAGATCTGCTGATCAAGCCTACGGATCTCAAGTGAGTTTTTCATCACATCAGCATCAAGCTTGGTCTTCTCTCCCGCTTTGACAAGGTTGCGTGTCACTTTATAGAGATTGCGATATATCTTCTCATCCTTTTTTGCCAAAGCGATCTTTCGATCGAGAATATTGAGTGAATTGCGTATCCAATTATACTCTTCATCTACCGTCTCTTTGCGGTCGATCACCTGTGTCGCGGCACGCAGTTTGGCAACCTTACTTGATTCTATATCGCTGAAACTGTTGATATCCAACGGCATTGAGACAGTAAATCCGTAGTTGTAATATGCCTGATTGAGGAGTGGATTGGCAAACAGGGGATTGACATCTCCGTTCCAATACTCCCCTTGCAGAGAAACAGAGGGAAGATATTTGGCAACAGTCATCTTGGATTGATACTCGGATTCCCGTGCAAATGCTCTGTCTTTTTTAAGATCGAGATTCTCCTCTCTGTAACGCTCCTTGCTGACAAGCTTGAGATGAGGCAGTTTCAGTGAAGCAGGGTCTTTGTCGCTAAGTAGAGAGAAGCGTTGCAGAAGTTCCTCTCTGTTAAGTTTTAGTTCAAGTAGATTTGCCTCATCCTGGCTTTTTTTGAGGATAGCCTGATCTAAAAAACTGCTGTCAAGCAAACCCGCTTGGTAACTGTCTCGCTTTTGTAAGATATCGATCCTGTCATTCTTTATCTGATAGGAGAGCTTCTGTTGCTGCAGTCTATTCTTCTTAAGCTGAAAAAGAATGGTGACTGCATCACCGATCATGTTACGACGTTGTAGAACAATATCGGTTCTATTGGTTTGGCGATAGGCATCTGCGTATTTCATCGCGAAATAGATCCCACCGGATCGGAAAATAGGCTGGTCTATGATCACTCCGTAATTTGCCGTGATCGTTGTACTGTCTTTACCGGTATTGATATCCTTGAACTGTGTTGTGTAGCTTTTTTTGTATCTAAGCATAACCGGATTGATCCAGCTTTTAGAAAGTTTGTCACTCTCAAGTTCGTTGCGTTGAAGATCATACTCGAACATCAACGATTTGTTGGCAGAGAGTATCTCACCCAATTCATCCCCAAAGAGAGGAAGAACACAGAGACTACAAAGAAGTAAGAGCCGCTTCAAAACGCCTAAACCCCTCATCGATCTCATCTTTGGTGATCGTCAGACTCGGCAGGAAACGCACGGTATTGCGCCCTGCCTTGAGTACGATCACTCGCTCCTTGAGCGCTGCATTGAGTATTTCCCCTTGTATCTGGGCACTCTTGGCACGCAGCCCGCGCATCAGCCCCAACCCCACCTCTTTTTCAAAAAGGTCGGTATGTGCCGCTGCGATCTCCTGCAGCTTCCGTTCAAAGTAGAGCAGTGTCTCATGCAGTCTCCCCTCATCATACATTTCGGAGAGAATATCAAGCACCGCCAAACCTGCTGCCGTGGAGAGGTAGTTCCCCCCGAAGGTGGAGCCATGGTCTCCCGGGGCAAAGACCTCTTTATGCTTTGTCATCACCGCACCGATGGGCACGCCGCCACCAAGCCCTTTGGCAAGTGTGATAATATCGGGTTCTATCTCATAAAGATTGGAAGCGAGAAACTCACCGGTACGATAGACACCCGTCTGTACCTCATCGACAATGAGCAAAATACCCTGCTCCTTAAGATGTGCGGCAAGCTGCTGTATCTGCGCCTTCTCGAAAGGCTGTACACCACCCTCTCCCTGTACCAGCTCTATCAGTACGGCAACCGTCTCGTCATCGATCGCTTTGTAGACATCCTCGATGGACTTCTCATAGCTGAATCCGTCAGGGTAAGGGGAGAAGTGCGGCGTATGAAAGCTCTCCTGTCCTGTCGCTTTGACCGTTGTGATCGTACGCCCGTGAAAGGAGTGTTCCAGTGTGATCACCTTGTAGCGCTTGTTCTCAAAGCGCGTCTCTCCGTACTTACGCGCGATCTTGATCGCCCCTTCATTGGCTTCCGCTCCGGAGTTGGCGAAAAAGAGTGCCATATCGTATCCGCTCAGTTCCACGATCTTCTGCGCCAGTTTCACCTGCGGCTCTATCACCTGCAGATTGGAGATGTGGATGATCTTTTTCGCCTGCTCGCAGATCGCACCGGATAGCTTCTCATTTCCGTGTCCGACCGAGTTGACCCCGATACCTGAAGCAAAATCGATAAAATCCCGCCCTTGATCATCATAGAGCGTAGAGCCTTTTCCCTCTACAAAATTCGTGTAGTCACGCGCATATGTGTGCAATACATACTGTTTATCCAGTGTTTCCAATGTCATGTTAATATCCTGTTTTTACTGGTTCTCTGTCTATTGACGATATTATAGCGAAAGAGGGCTATACCCTCTCTACAGTGACCTTCACTTCCTGATAGCAGGCGTTCTCACCCTCGTCACTGAGGATGGAAGGGGTCAGGAAGTTCACACCGACGGTATTATTGGTAATGACCACACAGTTTGGTTTGATATCCTCGTTCAGTGCAACCCGAAAGGTATGCTCCCCATACTCCGAGCTCACACGCACCGCTTCACCCTCTGCAAATCCTCTTTCCGGATGTATCCAGATGCGATCATCCCGCACGAACTGCGTGTTGAGCGATTTGGAGGATTTTGGAGAGAGAAGCCAGAAAGTCTCATCGACCGGTTTGTTCTTACTCTGTTTTCGGTACTTTCTGAAACGCTTGGTATCGATAAAGTCATCATCGTAATCATCGATAAAGACAAATTCATCATCACGCTCCTCCCCGAAACCTTCGGCATAGGGGCAGAGTTCATAGGCAGGAGAGCGGTACTGTCCCTCTTCTTGCTCACACTGTGAAAGCCACAGATCGATATAGTGACGTTCGCTCTCAAGTCCTTCCAGACCGAAGGCGTCGAAAAGATACTTCGTCAGATCATACTCGCTAATCCCTGTTTCACTCTCATAGATTTTGTTCATCTTCTCAACATAGTGATGTCCGTACCCAAGCCGCACATCCTCTTTTTCGAAGAAGTTCTTGGCAGGGATGACGATCTTCGCCATCTTGGAGGTCTCATTCTCATAGAGTCCGAAGTAGATCAGATTCTCCACCCCGTTCAATTCTTCTATCACGCGATTGCTGTCAGGCATCGAAGCGGCAGGGTTCCCTCCTTGTACCATGACGGTATCAAACTGTGCGAAAGGTGTGGTGGCTTTGGGAACACGCTTGGTCTTGACTGCGAAGGGATCTTCAAATTCTAGGCGGGAACTGCCAAGATAGTGCACCCCGCACCCCTCCTTGCCAAAGAGCCCGAGCACTGCCGCCAAAGAGTCAATCGCATGGAGTGTGTAGGATCCGGTCGTATACTTCTGTACTCCGGCACCTACCAAAAAGACCGTACGTTTACCGCGTATCAGCTCCAGAATTGCCCCCATCTCCCCCAGATCGGTACCGATATGCTGAAGGATTGCTTTGATACGATGCTCTCTGGTATAGTCATAGAAATCCTCGAACTCCGGTGCAAACTCCTCAAGCCACGCATCATCCTGACCATCCTCCATAAAGACAAAACGTGCCAGCATGATCGCAATATAGTAATCCATACGCGGTTCGATCTGAAGATGAAAATCCGCTTTTTTAGCAATGGCAGTTTTGACCGGATCGATCACCACCAGCGTTTTTCCCTCAAGATAGGGCATCAGGTGTGCATTGGTCACAGTAACGTTCCGCCCCCATACAACGACCGTCTCTGCCTTGGCGATCTGCTCCCACGGCAAAGTACGGTTGACCCCTCTTCCTTCACGGATACCTGCATCTCCCGCACCGTCACACAGACTTCCCGACGTGAGTGTGCCGCCGATCCTCTCCATGAACAGATTGGTGATATCCTGCATGACACCAAGGTTGCCCGATCCTCGCCACAACAGTGTCTCGTCTGCCCTGAAAGCCTCAGCCACCGCAGTGAGCGCCTCCTCCATACTGACCTCTTTGCCGTCGATGCGAGGCTTTGTGATACGCGCTTCCTCGTGAATATACTTGTTCAGCAGTGCACATAGCGCCCCGTTACCCACAGGGTGTGCTTCATCACCTTTGATCTTGGGAAATATCCCTGGATCTGCCAGTATGCTACAGGCATCATAGCAGTCAAGCCCACAGGCTGTTTTGATACATTCGCTCATTTCAACTCCACTTTGACAAGCTCGGAAAAGTGTGATTGAGGTGCGGGGATGTAGATCTCCGCACGGTATGAGGAGATAAATTTCTCATCCGCCACTCTCCAGACTTTGTTTACTTTATAGTCCGTTCTCTTTCCATTGAGGTAGACCGTTTTTTGCTTGACCCCTACACTCTCCTCCGGTTCAAGAAAAAGCACAAGCTTCGCTCTAGTCGCATCATCCACACGTGCCAGAGGTGTCCCGGGAGCGACAAAGTCTCCCTCTCTTACCATCAGTTTATAGAGATACTTCTGTTTGAGTACCACCGACTTCTTGGCAATGGTATCCTCCAACATCTTGACCTTGTAACGCATATCAAGAAGCTGTTTTTTTAAAGAAGCGATCTTCTCTTTGGTACCAAGATACTGTGTCTTTGCAGAAGCATAGGCACTGTAGGCATTGTCCTTTTGTGTACGCGAAGCGGTAGGCAGGACGGAGATACGCTCATAATAGCTCTTCTGCCGTTTGACCGTCTCCAAAAGAGCGTGCGCAATCTCTTCGTTGAGTGCGAGCATCTCTTCAAGAAGCCCCACACTTTGACGTGTATCTTCCAGGTTGACCTTGTCAAGCAGATCATCAATGTGGATAATCCGGGCATCCTTCACCATCGTACCCTCGGCATTCAGATCCGCTTCAAGTACCTGACCGCTCACCGCAGCCTTGAGTACGACCGATTCATATGGCTCCACTCTGGCATAATGAACCTTTGCCCATATAGATGCAGTAAGGAAGCATACCCAAAAGAGTGTTTTAGACATCGTCTTTTATTCACACTTGGTAACGATGGAGGAGACCAGATCGATAAAGACCGTTGCCGTCCTGTCATCGATCTCTTTGTCTACCATCGTACGCTGAATCTCTCTCTCAAGCTCTTCATCCAACCCGCGGTCTTCTAACATCTTCTCCGCAACTGCAAGACGTCTGAAAACCGCTTCAAGTTCATTCTCTACAACATTCTGGTTTGCCGTTCTGGCGATCTCAAAATAGGAGGACTTAGGCGTTCTTCCCATAAAATCCTCTTTGTAGTCATCATATCCGTAATCGTTATCATCATCTTCGAACATACCCATTGTGTATCCTTCTCTATCAATTTTTTCTCTAAAAGTGGATTATTATAGCCAACTAATGTAAATTTCCATAGCAGATCCAATCATTGAAGGATATGGCTGTGTACAAAGGTAACCTAGTTTATCACCTATTCTCCGTTATGGGAAGTACTACCTCAAAGACTGCACCCTCGTCACTATTAAACGCAAACAGATTCCCTCCACAGTGATCTTCAATAATGATCTTGGACATATAAAGTCCAATACCTGTACCGTGTCTCTTCTCTTTGGTTGAAAAGTAAGGATCGAAGATCTTCTCCATAATCTCTTCGGAAATGCCTCCGGCATTGTCTTCTATACGCAATCGTACTTTATCTTCTTGCTTTTCAATAACAATATTGATCCGCCTCTCTTCTATATTTCGTTCAAGTAATGCGTCTTTCGAATTGTTTAGAATATTGATCAATGCCTGTCCAAGTTCATTCCCATATCCAAGTACAGAAATAGGCTCCTTTAAGGTATAATACATTTTGATACCTTCACTCTCAAATACCGGATCTATCAGACTTACAGCATGCATCATTATTTCATTGAGATCAAACAACTGTTTCTCTTTCTGCGGTTTGAAAAAGTGACGAAAATCGTCAATCGTTTCGGACATATGTCTGATAAGATCCATAGAAGCTTGCTTGAACTGTGTAAAGTAAGCATCATCAGCCTGTCCATTCTTATACTTGTGTTCCAACAGTTGTACTTTGAGCGAAAGAGTATTCAAAGGCTGTCGCCACTGATGTGCGATCATGCCGATCATCTCCCCCATCTGTGCCAAGCGGTTCTGTTGGAGCATAAGGAGCTGGTGGCGTCTATTTTTTTCGACCTCTTCATCGATGATCTTTTGTAGATTTTCTTCACGCCTTTTTCGCTCCTCAAACAGTACGCCTACCGTAATAACGATGACGATATGCGCTACGATAAAAAGATCATAATTGATCACATTGTTCATCTGTGATTGTACAAAAAATGCCCCTATGTGCTCCTCTACCGAATAGGCTGCCACCTCTGCAATGATGACATTAAAAAACATACCGTAAAGAAGTCCATATCGGCTTACGACCAAAACAACCACAGGAAATGTCAGACTAAACAGTAGAAAGGGATTCTCTATCCTGATAACAATAGCCAACAGGTAGAAAAAAATAGTCGTTATCAAGCCAAAAAGAAAAAAGTGTGATCGGTCGATCTTCCGATAGTGTGTAAACAACATCAATAAAAAAGGGGGTAAAGAGAAACTGTCCTACAATGTTTCCAATGATCCAATCGAGCGAAGAACTCATATAGTCACCGACAGGAATATCACCGTTGTAAATCAAATATGCGTTCGAGACAAATCCGCTGAAAGGCTGCAACACAAGGACAATAACACCAAAAAGCAATCCAAAATCCCTAAATGTCTGTAATCTTGGATCGAACCGAAACTTTGTAAGCAGCCATATCCCCAAAAGAGCCTCAATAGAATTAACTACTCCTATCGCTCCGGATGCTCCGATATCCAAACCGTTACTGAATGCCAGAGCGAATTGCCCCAAAAAGATTCCCGGGATGACACGCTTGCCAAAGTAAAGCGCAAATGCAAGTGCAATCCCTTCAGAGGCAAACACGCCTATAGTGATAAAATAATTATCCGAAAGGAAAAAGAAGCTTAGCTTTCCAAATGCAAAATATAAAAGTGCCAATATAACGATCAAAACCGATGTGTTTCCTCTCTCTTCGGCTTTATACTGCATACTTTACCTTTCCATCTATCAAAACACACCTCTTTACTACACAAAGTATTATTAATATATATTATCTTTTTTCGGCTTATACAAAATAGGGATATTGAGAAAGGAGAATGTACACAATAGTGCACTGATCAGGAGCGACGATAAGCCGGGTTCTGTCGTGGGTAGTTATTT
>CAYPWA010000008.1:0-13165 GCA_964414325.1 uncultured Sulfurovum sp.
TGTCCTGAAGCACCAATGGGATATCGTCGATCCCATATCGGTTGGGGAGGTTAAGCGTATCACTTTCGCTGTCTTCGATAATGATCAGCCCGGCGATCCCTTTGTAGACATGCTCTCCGGTTTTATGCATCGTATGAGGGTGGTACCAGTTGGTACAGGCTTTTTGGTTGACGGTATATTGTGCTGACCAGGTTGTGCCTGGAGCGATCTCCTGATGCGCGGTTCCATCCATCGCAGCGGGTAGATGCATTCCGTGTCCGTGCATGCTGATCGTTTCTGAAAGGGTGTTGCTATAGTTTATTGAGACACGATCACCGTTTCTGAGGAAAAGTGTAGGTCCCAAAAATGTACCATTGACAGCATAGGTGGGGGTGACAGACTCTACGAAGAAGTCGTGCTGCGCTGTCTGAACAGTCAGATCATACTGTCTGACACCATTAACATCAAGTACACCTCTAAGCTCAGGAGGAATAGGAAGTGCTTTTGCCTTCGGCGTCAAGCTGCTTCCCGCATCTGTAGTACTGCCACCTCCACCACCGCATCCTGTCAAGAGTGCCACTGCCGTTGCGCCGCTCAGTGTGAGAAAATCTCTTCGTTCCATTTTGTACTCCTTTGGTAGATTTGATAGTATGATGGTATGATTATTTTGTTAGTTTTTTGTTACCTATGTATATATATTTAAAAATATTATGATAAATGTGTGCATAATGTGTGCACACATGGTTTATTTGGTGTAATCTTGTGGTCGTAGTATACTCAGATCATTGAGGAGGTCATTGTAGTAGGGACTTTTGGTCTCTTTGTAAAGAGCAAGAAGCTGTTCAAGATAGGCAATATCCGTTGGATAGCGTTGAAGCATTTTTTTGACAGTCTCGATAGCGGCATCATACTTCTTCTGTGCAGTAAGTGCCTGTGAGAGATAGAGATTGGCATAGTAGTTGTAGTAGTCATTTTTCAAAATCTCTGCAGCAAGAGGCTGTACTTTCTCATAGGAATAATTGCTCAGATAGACACGCATCAGTCCCAGTTTGGGGCTGAAAGCATCCGGTGAACTTTTGATCGCATCACTATAATGTTTAATGGCATCATTGTAGTTACCATTGAGAAAGAAGAGCCAGCCCAGACGGAGATTAAGTGTATATCCATGAGGATACTTTCTATAAAGCGGGAGTATCGCTTCAATGGCATCATGATATTTGCCTACATGTTCATAGTCGTAAGAGCGTTCATAATAGTGCCGGATCTCCATTTTCTCGCTCGAGGAGCCCGAGAAAAGAGAGACACTGAGAATCGAGAGAAAAACCAGTATACGTTTCATCAGTAGCTATAGCTCACAGAGAGTAGGGCAACAGAACGTCTGCCTTCTGGAAGGAGTTGAAGTGTACTAGCATCATACTCTTCATAGTTATTCACCGCATAACTGATATCGGCAGTAAGGTTGGGCATAAACCGATAGCCAAGTTTCAATGAATAGGAGTCTTTCATAAGGTCTTTAGTATTGTATACCGTAAAACCGTTATCGATGATGCCGCTTTTCATCTTACCACCGAAGTAACGAGCCGTCAGATAAAAGTTCTCATAGGTATAGGTATCACTGACCTCGAAAGAAGCATAGTTTGAGTCGATGTAGTCATTGGCAATGATAAAATTGCCTTTTAGCATTATCGTATTACTACTTTGGGCTCCTAATGCAGTGGTGTAGCTCAAAAAAGGTGTGAACTGGGAGATACGGATATTGGTGTTTTGGGTAAGGGTCTTTTCGTCATGGGCACTGTTGTAAAAGGAAAAATACCCGTCCATACCGTAGGTGAATTTGTCATATCCGTACCATTGATAGCCTGCGATTCCAAGGATTGCCATGAACCCTCCACCAAGATCCTTGAAGTTGGAGGGTTCATTGTTGCTGATATAGTGTCCCCCAATCTTGTACATATAATCCAGATAGTATTTTCCGTATACCAGTGTAATATCATGCTGTTTCAAGTCCGAGAAGTTATACACGTTTTTATAGGAGATATCAAGATAGCTGTATTGAAACTCAAGGAGATAGTCCAGGTTGCCGACACTGGTATATATCCCACCGAATGTCGCTTTGTCCTTTAGTGATTTGTTTGAAGCACTGTCATAATTGACCGTTCCTACAAACGGTGCGACCGTTGAAACATCGGCAAAAAGAAGACCTCCTGCCAGGAGTGTAGTAGAGACTATTTTTTTCATGTTTATTCCTTTATCTATTGGTATATGATCAGCCCTTGCAGGCAAGCAGTTTCGTTTGACCAAAGCAGATCTCTTCAAAACCTTTGTAATCCCCTCCTATTCGGACATAACCATGTTTTGATGCGAGTGTTTTGCCATCAAAACGATAGGAAAAAGGACGTTTGTAGTGTTGCGGATAGACTGTAGCAATAAGTTCTGTCGAGATCCGTTCCAGTTTGGACGCGATAAGAAAAATGGGTAGATAGTCAGTGAAGGTCACCTCCTGTTGTGATAGAAATGGGATACGAGGCGCAGTGATGAAGAGCATCTTAAGGTAGCTCTCTTCTCCGCGATAATCATAGAAGTAGAACTCTTGTATACCGGTATGGAAATAGAGCCGGTTTAAAGCTTGGTCCTCAAAAAAGAATGATCCGTCACTCTCCATGCGCACATGGAAATAGACACGCTCCTTTTTGCTCCCGTTTTCATAGATATCGTAACAGAGAACATCATCGAGAATGAATAGAAAACGGGATTGAATACTTCGATCCGGGATCACCGCTTCTATCTCCTCTTCCTCTTTTGGGATCGTATGGTGACAAAGTTGACCGTTTCGAATGTATTCGGAAAAGTGGAACTTTCTGGTAAAACCACCCAATAGTGCATTGTGTTGTACCTGTATATGGATATGAGGCTCAGGTGAGTATCCGCTGTTACCACATTTGGCAATGATACGGTTTGCCTGGACATACTCACCGATAGTGACGCTGACAGAGCGATACATCAGGTGGCTTAGTTCGACATAGAACCCAAGATCACTTTTGATAATGATATAATTCCCCCAGTTGTTGATCCGATCCACTTCACCGATGGCATTGTCGGGGAGATCGTGTCTCATATCGACGATATAGCCGCTTACCGGAGAGAGGACTGACTCACCGAAGCAGTAGTAGTCATTGACATACAGACCGTCATTGCGATAACTTTTGCCATCTACTTTTTTGACGAAATCATAGGCGAATCTGTACTTCCCTTTATGTGTCCATCGTCCGTCAAATGCCTGGTAGACAGACCATTTTCCGGTAAAAGGTAAAGCGATCTGAGGATGCAGATCACCAAAGCGAAAGACTTTGCTCAGATAGTTGGAGAGCGATGCTTCCGGTGTTGCTTTGATCTGTATATTGAACTCTTTGTAGTAGATCACCGAAAGAATGAAGATAAAAACGGTTACGGTAATATTGAAAGGCAGTGTAAATACAGGTATGGCGTAATACTGGAACATCATACCGATCGCATCTGTCAGTACTACGCTCAATGCCACTCCGATCAGTGCGAGCAGAAAGCTTCTTATAGTAGGCAGCAGAAATATACCGCACAGTGCTATGGCGACAAGAATATAGTTGAAGGCAAAGGGGTCTGCCAGCGCTTCTTGATAACTGGCGATAAAAAAGCTGTGTACAAGTGTCCCGAAATAGTATCCTGTCAATGCCATGAAGACAAGTATACGGGAGAAGTAGAGTACAATGATCACCATCAAAATACCGGCAAGATTGTTGGGAAGGAAAAAGATCGTTCCAACCGATTTGAAAAAACCGCTCAATGCAAAAGGTAACGAGATGTCGTACAGTGTTGCATTGTTGACAATAGATGTCAGCAAAGAGGTATATTTGAGTGATGCCATATATAAAAAGGGCGTGACGATTGCAAAAGGCAGGGAGAGGATAGGCAGTGCATAGACACTAAAGATGCGATTGAACATAAACGAGAGCATAAAAGTAAAGCTTGCAGAGACAGCGACAAGAGCCATACTTGTCAATGTCGGTGCGAAAATATATCCTATGCCCATACCTACCAACAGCGAATTGTAAAGATAGAAGGGCTGTGAGAGGTAATGTTCACGAAGGTCGATCAGTTCGGCAAAGAGGATTGTGAAGCCCACTGCTGCCAGACCACTGAGTGCAACAGAAGGGTTGATGAATGTGACACATAAAAGCAGCAGACCCGCATAGCGATTGTCCAGAAAGAGGATGGTGCTGTATGGTTTGAGGATACTGTCCGCATAACTTTTGAAGTGTGTCATTTTTTTTGATCACTCCGTCTCTTTGAAGTTTACAGTTGAGAGGTCATCCTCCTCCTTGATTACCCGGGCTTTGCCCTCAGTATCGATCAGTACGACAGCGGGTTTGTAACGGATGAACTGCATCGCCTGTGTATAGTTGTATGCACCGACCGGAGAGATGCTCAGTACACTGCCTCTATCCAATGGAGGAAGCATAAGATTCTCTTCGATCACATCGATATTCATACAAAGAGGTCCGTTCAGAAGAGAGGGTTCATTGTCTCCACTGTATCGCTTGTCAAGTTCAATATTGAAGTTGTACCATGTCGAGGTGTAGAGGATATTGACCCCTGCATCTAGAATATATCCTTTCTTTCCGTCCGGAAATCTTTTGTATCCGCGAACAGTGGAGAGAAGATATCCCGCTTCATCGATGAGATGTCTGCCTGTTTCCAGATAGAGTTTGGGAAGTTTGTCGCTTTTGTTCATCTCATAGATCGTATTGGTGATCGCTTCTGCATAGTCATCTACGGTAGGGATGATGATGTCAGGAGACTGATATACCCCTTTGAGATGACTTTTTGAGGCGAATCCTCCACCCAGATCGATATATTCGATCTTAGCATCGAAATCCCGTTCCGCCTCCTCCTTAAGCTGCATAATCTTTGCAGTTGCCAATTTGTAGGCATTGGCATCGAGCATAAAGGTTCCAATATGAGAGTGGATACCGGTAAGAT
The DNA here is from genome assembly GCA_964414325.1 of uncultured Sulfurovum sp. Lineage (GTDB taxonomy): Bacteria > Campylobacterota > Campylobacteria > Campylobacterales > Sulfurovaceae > Sulfurovum. The sequence goes on from CAYPWA010000008.1 coordinate 4,993, forward strand.
AGAGTTTGCCGCCTTCCATAATCCTTTGAACCGCTTCATAGGCTTCACCGCTTTCATAGTTGAAGCCGAAACGGCTCCATTGCGGATAGATACCTGTATCCATATTGATTCTGATCGCAACAGGGACTTTCATATCCAGTTCTTCTGCAATCTTCTCAAGGTCGGAAAGTTCGAAAAGGTTGTCAATATGTATTTTTGCCCCCTCTTTAACCGCGATCTTGAGATCCTCATACGGTTTGTAGGGACCGTTGAAGATGATATCCTTTGCTTCGAGACCGAGGGCGCGGGCTTTTTGATACTCGAATTCACTGACCACTTCCGCAATGGAACCCAGTTGATGGTAGAGTTTACAGATGGCGTTGAGATAGTTGGTTTTATAGCTCCACCCAAAGGTTACATCCGGATATCGTGAACTGAATGCATTGTAGAGACTATGATACTTCTCCTCTATCTGACGCTGGGAAAAGACAAAGAGGGGACTTCCGAATCGTTCGGTAAGTTCATGTACGGAGATACCGTCGATCTCAGAACGGATCCTTTGGCTTTTGACCGGGCTTCCGTATTTGGAAGCCATAGAGAAGTCTATTTTGTTGATAGTTGGTTTTTCATAGTTATTTTGGCTCATTTATCGTTCCTTTTGTGAAAGTAGGGTTGTAAAATCACTGAAGTCCGTTACCATCTCACCGGTAAATCGTACATAAAGTTTGTGCTGTGGATATTCCGTGATAGGCATAGGAGCTTTATCCTCCATGAGTTCGATGACCATTTTCGGAAGGTTGACCCCTATCTCCGTGGCAAAATAGACCCATGCGGGGAATCGTGGGTTGATCTCGATCATATGTATCTTTTGTTGATTAACGATACACTCAAGTTCGAAGGGACCTTTCCATCGTGTGCTTCTTACAAAGGCTTTCGCTACTTCCATAAGGGCATCGTTCCGTATCGTGATCCCTGTCCATATCTTTCCTATCTCGGTTGTAGAGAGTTTTTTGATCGTCATCGCACCACAAAGTGTACCTTCGCCATCACCGACACCGACAAGATTGAGCTCTTCGCCTTCGACCATTTCCTGTACAAGGATCGGAAATCCCCATTCATTGGATATTTTATAGAAATAATCGATAGCGCTTTCAAGATTGTATGCCTTGTATGCTTTGTAGTAATTTCCCTTTATCATCAAGGGAAAGCGCATCTGATCGATTGTGTCCTGAAGCTCGGTGACGCTATTTACCTCTTGCGTGACAGGATAGTCGATCTTCAGCATATCGGAGAGTTCACCAAGTCGGTTCTTGTTGCGAAGTTCGAAGTTCTCAAGGCTTGGAAGACAAAGCTTTATCCCCATCCCTTCGATCCGCTTCTGATATTTGATATAAAGGGGGAGTTCCGCATCAAGGTTTGGGATCAATGCTTCGATGCCACTGTCTGCTTTGATATATTCTAAGCGTTCTATGGTCTCCTCTATTCCTTGTGAAGGGTATGGCATAAGATAGTTCTTCTGTGTCAGCCCCATATAGTTCCCCGGTTCGTTAGGATCATAAGATAACCCAAAGAGTTCGTGCTCACTCCGAAGGCTTTTGATCACAGGGATACCGGGTGCAGGATTGTCGGTATTGTTGAGCCCACTGACAGCTATTCTCATTGGTATAGTCCATAGATCTTGAGTTTGCTGATAAAGTCACTTACATCAATAAAGAGTGTGCTTTTCTCTACACCGTATGTATGATAAAGATGATCGACTATCTGCTCTTTGGAGTGGCTCTGCTGTAGCATTTGAAGTATCTCTTTTCCTATGGAATTGAGTTGGTAACTGTTCCCCATCATGGGATGGAATGCAATATTGTTTTCATCCGTAATGAGTTCATTAAGAGGGGTCATTGTCTGTTTCCTTTATGAGATGGATTGTGTGTGGCATTGTAAAACTCTTTTGTTAGTTTTATGTTACTTCACTGACAAAATGGTAGTTTATTTTTGTGCATATAATGTGTATAGATCATGATATTCAATTTTTGAAATAGGGAGAGGGGGACGATACACACTCCATGCACATATTCGGACTATCATAAAGAAAAAGAACCATAGAAAGGATACAGCATGAAAGATGTTTATATGGATCCCGTGTGCGGGATGGAAGTCGATGAACAGACTGAGCATCAGATACTCTATGAAGGAGAGATCTACCGTTTTTGTTCCGAAAGTTGCGAAATGAAGTTCGAGAAGCAGCCCTCTTTGTACCTGCACAAGTCCGAAGAGGAGAACTGCAGCAGTTGTCAGCCGATTGCACCGCTTTCTCCCCATCTGCACCATGAACACACGCAGCAAGTAGAGGAGGATTCGGATGGTGATACCATCTATACATGCCCGATGCATCCGGAGATACGTCAAAAAGGACCGGGGGAGTGTCCCAAATGCGGTATGGCACTCGAACCGCTGCATGCTTCGGATACACCCGAAGAGAATGAAGAACTGACGGATATGACACGACGTTTCAAGGTCTCGACACTACTTGCCATACCGGTCTTTATATTGGCGATGGTCGCAGACCTTGCACCACAGTGGCTTCCCTCCGCTCTTTCGATGCGTACGGTACAGTGGATCGAGTTTTTCCTTGCGACACCTGTGGTGCTGTGGGGAGGATGGCCTTTCTTCGTACGGGGATACCGATCTGTCAAGACTTGGAACCTCAATATGTTCACCCTGATCGCACTGGGTGTCGGTGCAGCATGGCTTTACAGTATGGTCGCGCTGCTGTTTCCACACATCTTTCCACCGAAGATGCAGCTTGAAGGAGGACTGGTACATGTCTATTTCGAAGCGGCAGCGGTGATCGTTGCGCTTGTACTGTTGGGACAGGTGCTCGAACTGCGAGCCCGTTCACAGACCAACAATGCCATCCAGGCACTGTTGGGGCTCGCACCCAATACCGCCCGGATCGTTCGATCGGACGGCAGTGAGGAGGATGTGCCGCTTGAATTGGTCGAGGTAGGGGATATCTTGCGTATCCGTCCGGGTGAGAAGATCCCTGTGGACGGTATCGTTACGGAAGGGGAGAGTAATGTCGATGAGTCGATGGTCACGGGAGAACCCGTAGCCGTACCCAAAAAAGAGGGTGACCCCCTTATCGGTGCGACGGTCAATACTACAGGAACCTTATTGATGCAGGCACAAAAGGTCGGTGCCGATACCCTGCTGGCACAGATCGTCGATATGGTGGCACAGGCACAGCGTTCACGCGCACCGATCCAGAAACTTGCCGATACGGTCTCGGGCTATTTTGTTCCGGCAGTTGTTCTAGTCGCTGTGCTTGCCTTTATAGGATGGTTTTTCTGGGGACCTGAACCCAGACTTGCGTATGCAGTGGTCTCTGCTGTAGCGGTGCTGATCATTGCCTGTCCATGTGCGTTGGGACTGGCAACACCTGTGTCGATCATGGTTGGTACGGGCAAGGGTGCACAGATGGGTGTGCTCATCAAAAATGCCGAAGCGCTTGAAACGCTGGAGAAAGTCGATACACTGGTCGTGGACAAGACCGGTACACTTACCGAAGGTGCTCCGAAACTGGTGACGGTCGAGCCTATGGAGGGCGTCGATGAGACGACGATGCTTCGTGCGCTTGCCTCACTGGAGAGAGCGAGCGAGCATCCGCTGGCACAGGCGGTGATCGATGGTGCCAAACAGAGGGGTATCACACCTGTCGATGTCACCGATTTCAAGTCGGTCACGGGAGAAGGGGTGACAGGTGAAGTGGACGGCATCAAAGTCGCCGTAGGTAACCGAAAGCTCTTTGGAACACTCGGCATCGAGATCGAAGCGTTACCCCAACGTGCTATGGATCATCAGGCGGAAGGTGAAACGGTCATGTTCGTTGCACTTGACGGCAAAGCAGCGGGATTGATCGGAGTGACGGATCCCATCAAGGCAAGTACCAAAGAGGCGATCGAAGCCCTTCATGAAGAGGGGATAGAGGTCGTCATGCTCACTGGTGACAATGCGACAACGGCACAGGCGGTCGCTGAGAGACTCAGCATCGACCGGGTACAGGCGGAGGTCTCTCCTGAAGAGAAATCCAAAGTCGTTCAAGCACTCCAGAAGGAGGGCAGGCATGTTGCCATGGCAGGAGACGGCGTCAACGATGCTCCCGCACTTGCACAGGCTCATGTCGGAATCGCGATGGGTACGGGAACGGATGTGGCGATGGAGAGTGCCGGCGTGACGCTTATCAAAGGCGACCTACGCGGTATTGTCCGAGCCATACGTCTCAGCCGTGCCACCATGCGTAATATCCGACAGAACCTCTTTTTTGCCTTTATCTACAACGCACTGGGGGTTCCCGTTGCCGCAGGGGTACTCTATCCTTTCTTCGGTATCCTGCTCTCTCCGGTCATTGCCGCAGCTGCGATGAGCTTCTCATCGGTATCGGTGATCAGCAATTCACTGCGCCTGAGACATACCGAGTTATGAACATTAGCAGATTTAGTGTAGAATAACCCAAAGAAGGAGGAGACTATGCGTATACTTGTGATGGAGGATGATCCCGTTCTGGGTGAGATCGTCACGGACTATCTGCTGGAGTTCTATACGGTTGATCGTGCGTTCGATTCCGCAGAAGCGCAGGCGTTGATCGATGAGAATCGTTACGATCTTCTGATCTTCGACATCAATGTACCGGGTAAGAGCGGTGTTGCGTTGCTGAAGGAGCTGCGAAGCTTCAACGACACCACGCCGGCGATCATCATCACTGCGTATGACGATCTGGATTATCTGAAGAAAAGCTTCGATGCAGGCGCACACGACTACATCAAAAAACCGTTTGAACTCGAAGAGCTGAAACTTCGTATCGAGAAGAGCAAAGTGCTTTTTCACATCGATCAAGAGGAGGCGATCGATCTGGGAGAGGGGATGCGGTTCTATCCGCAGGAGTCTCTGATCCGTCATCAGGATGATACGCACCGTTACCTCAAACCCAAAGAGAGTGAGATACTTCACTACTTCATCACCCATGCACATCGTCTTATCTCCCATGAAGAGCTGGCTCAGAACCTCTGGGAGTACGATGCGATGCCCAGTGATGCGACCCTTCGCTCCTACATCCGCAACCTAAGAGAGATCATCGGTGCGGACAAGATCAAGACACAGCGTGGCGCCGGATACCGATATGAATGATCTGGAGAAACGCTCGTTCTACTCCTTTTTGGGACTCTATATCATCTCCTCCTTCCTCTTTATCTCCATTATCGGTTACTGGTACTATATCGCACAGAAACGCGCACTTGAAGAGGAGACACGCTACCGGATGGAACATGTGGCGGACAAGGTCTCGGGGGAGATCATCTATGCCCATATGCAGGGACGGAAGCGTGCACCGTTGGATCTTCCCAAAGGGATCACACTTGCATTGGTGGACACGGAGGGCAGGGTGGTCGAGGGGAAGATCGCAGGAGAGATCCCCCATGTTGCAGGATATTTTCACCGAAAGGGTCAAGAGATGCTCGTCTCCGATGCACCCCGTAGGCATCTGGGTATCAACTTTGTCGTGGTGCAGACCGATACGCTTGCCAAAAAGATCGTATCTCTGCGCCACACCGTACTGGGTGTGATGGGCATTGTCGCGCTGTTGATCGTCATTATTGCATGGATGCTCTCCAGACTCTTTATGCGACCCGTACACGAGCGGGTAGCACAGATCGAACGCTTTATCAACGATATTACCCATGAGCTGAATACACCCATCTCCTCATTGAACATGGCAACCGATCAGGCACTTAAGAGAGGGGAGTGTACCGCCAAGACACTCAAGAACATCTCTATCAGTACCAGACAGCTTTTCGATATCTACCGCTCTCTGACCTATCTGAACTTTTCCAAAAAGGAGCGAAGCGATGAGGTGATCGCCCTGGATGAGGTACTGCAAAAGAGTATCGGATACTACACACCGCTTGCCCAGACCAAAGAGATCGATCTTGTCACACGAATTGAGCCTGCTACATGTATCCTTCCCGAATCCGAGGCGACACTGCTGTTTGGAAACTTGATCAGCAATGCGATCAAGTATTCGCCACGAAGGTCGCAGATAGAGATCTTTTTGGAGCGAGGCGTGCTGGTGATCAAGGATCATGGTATCGGTATCGATCCTTCAAAGCAGAAGGAGATCTTCGGGAAGTTCAATCGTGCGACGACCTATTCGGGCGGTTTTGGTGTGGGGCTTAGCATCGTCAAACGGATCTGTGACCGGTACGGGATCAGGATCACACTGGATTCGGTACCCGACAAGGGAACGGAGTTTAGGCTCTACTTCCCCGTAAAATAGGCTTTTGAAAAGAAAAATAGAAAAAATACAATAAAATCAACCGATTTACTTGACATTAAAGAGATTTTAGGTTAAACTACCCTCAACAAATGCCAAAAAGCACTTGTAAAAACCCTAGATATCCTCACACGGACAAGGGCATACGGTTTCCTCAGATTGTTGTAGTCTCCCCTTTATATTGTTAAAATCTTGATCGGAAACCGGATGTTGTGAGGCTCTAGGGTATTTAGAAGTGCTTCGGCTCCATATACAAAGGACGCTTATGTCTCCATCATGTCCTATCTCCAACAGACGTGTCGATACCAATGTTGTACGGATGATCTCTTTTCAGGTTCTGATCTTTACCCTGCTTTTTGCCGTGACACAGATGAAACTTTTTATATTGATCGTATTGTTTGATTTTATACTCAGACTCTTCCGACAGAATGACTATAGTCCTTTTTCGCGTATTGCGGAGAGGGTAGTATCACAATGGAATGTAATGCCGAGATTTACGGATGAATCACCAAAACGTTTCGCACTCTATCTTGGTCTCGGTACGGCACTTGCCGTAACGATTTTTTCGCTTTTAGGACTGGCAAAGATCGCTTCGGGAGTCGCACTTATACTGATTCTTTGCTCTTTTCTTGAGGTAGTATTCGATTTTTGTATAGGATGTAAGCTATACTATGCTTTACAATTATCGAAGGTAATAAAACATGATAGGAATTTCAACTAAGACCATCTATGCCGTTGCCGCACTGAACGAGCTGGGTACTACACCCGATCAGGATGTGCTTAAGATCAAAGAGATCGCGGCACGTGCATCCATCCCTCAAAGCTTTCTCGAGCAAATACTTCTTGAACTGAAGAAACAGGGCATCCTCACCAGTGTCAAAGGGGCGCACGGTGGTTACAAACTTGCCAAGGATCTCAAAGATATCACACTTCGGGATATTGTACAGATACTGGAGACAGACGCCTTTAGCGATATATGTCGTACGGAAAATCCGGCACTGAAGCTATTCTGGGAAGATATACAGCAGGGAGTGGAAGAGGTGTTCAGTATGCCTCTTTCTGAACTGAAGAACTATCAGATGAAAGCCAACAGAACACTTAACTATTCAATTTAACCGTATACAGGATACAACAGATGCAAAAAGATTTTGACTATTATAACACGATGCTTGTTCAAAGCGTAGGTTCTAAAACCGGACCGATCGCACCGCCGTTGATACCCTCTGCGGCATTCGGCTACACCGATGCACAGGAGGCGGAAGGGATCTTCGCCGGCGAGGTGAACAAGCCACTCTATGCACGTGTGGGCAACCCGACCAATGCCAGACTGGAAAGCATCGTCGCCAAGATGGAAGGGGGCTTTGGTGCCATTGCAACCGCATCGGGAATGGGTGCCTTGGCGATGGTGACCACTGCGCTGCTTAAAGCGGGTGACGAGGTGCTCTGTATCGGCGGATTTTTCGGCGGGACATACACGCTGGTCAACGAGACCCTCAAGCGTTTCGGTGTGAGTAACAGCTTTTGTGATGTGGATGATTTTGAGCATATCGAAGCCAAACTGAACGCAGGGGTCAAGATGGTGCTAATGGAGAGCGTGGGAAACCCCAGCCTCCGTCTGCCCGATATGAAGCGCATCGCTGAGTTCTGTAACACCTATGAGACTCTGCTGGTCGTGGACAACACCGCCACACCGCTGTTGGTGCGTCCCTTGGAGCTGGGTGCGGATATCGTCGTGCACTCCAGTACCAAAAATATGAGCGGACACTCTGCGGCACTGGGCGGCATCGCAGTCTTCCGTGCCGTCAAAGAAGAGGGTGACAAACTACACAACGAAAAATACGCCGACGTACACAAGATCGTCAACAAGATGGG
>CAYPWA010000009.1:0-8616 GCA_964414325.1 uncultured Sulfurovum sp.
ATGAGTTCAAATCTGATGAGACTGCTGAGCGAAACTGTACTGCTGCGTGTAATGCTGCAAGTGGATGTTATGCCTGCTTGAAACGATACTATGGAAGACCAGTCTGCTCTAAAGATAATTTTTCTGTTCGTCCTGAGGCCTTCATAGTTGACCTGCAAGATAATGGGCAAACTACCGATAGCACACAAAGCACTGTCCATATTGCACTCTCTCGTCAACCAAATGCACAAGGCTTACCATACGAGGCAAACCTCTCTGCAGACTATGACTACCGCTTCGATATCAATGCAACCAGCTATACATCTGACAATGCGGTCAAAGGATATTATCAGACCTTTGACAATAAAACACCTTATCACTACTCCAGTATGGTCTTAGCAGGTAAAGCTGCTATTGTCGCTGGCAATGCATGTAACGACACTGATGATAAAAATGTCACCTTCACGCTCTTTAACGGTACCAATCTCAATACATACACGCATGTTAACCAGATAGGAAAAGTCGATCAAGTCGGACTCTATGAATTCAAGATGAGAGACAGCAACTGGAGTGTGGTTGACTGGTACCCTCCTGCCATGACACATCATAATACAAGTGGATTTGTTCAAAATACCCCTGACTGTATACAAAATGACAGTAGTGTCCCTAACAGTGGGAAACCAGGTTGTGGTATCAGTAATGCCCATATCAAGAACACTACACCTCCTGTTAACTATAAAGAGTTTAACATCACATTTAACCCTTATGATTTCAATACGATCCTCTCGGTAAACCCTACGGGTGCACCATCTGCAATCGTTTATATGAATACCCTTGATAGTACACAGGATTATCCATTTGGCTATCAAAACACGGTAGATGAAAATATGTCATTCAATCTTACCGGACAGATTATCGCTACAGGATGGCATGCACCCGGCGCGACAGGACGATCACTCTCAAATTTTGTTAAAGAATGCTTCGCGCAAGATGTCGTACTACAGACTAGACACTACTATCGATCCGAAATACCTACTGCGCCGGAAAATCCTAATTTCACCTATGATATCATTGATTACAACACAACAGATCATGGCATCATCTATAGACCACAGAATCAGGTTAAATATACACTTACCAATTATCGTAAAGATACACTAAATGATCTCAATATTACTCAAGGCAAACAATACTTTGCTAAAGATATGAAAGGGTCTATCGATATGGATCTTGGATTCAACTTTGATCGACAGTTCAATACACCAATAAATCCTAGATATGTCTATTTCAAAGATCTTAATATTACTTTAGCATCCAAACCAAGGTTGACTGTAGATAAAAATAGTAATTATGAAATAGCCACGCTATATAAGCTCGACCAGAACATCACCTTCGCCTACGCACGTGCCAACCCGGAACAGTTCTTCTACGACAATATCACCGACCCAAGTGTCGTTACACCGGTTTCGGTTGAGATCTATTGTGATCTGGGTCTGGGCGGATGTAGCAGCCGAGGACTCAATCTACTCGATGCACAGACCAGTGAAGCCGCCTGGTGGAGAGCCGTCAATCATAACAATGTCGGTAGCAATGACGGTAACATTCGACTCAAGGTCGGTAACATCACCGAAGGTAGTGGTTCACCGACAGTCAACCCTACGGATATTTCTATCATCACCGGAGGCGCAGACAACACAGTCACCGTCACAGGCAATGCCACTACCAAACCGATGACCGTAGAGATCGATCTGGATACCAATGTCGCTGTTCCCGGCTATACCGATCGATGGCTTATCTACAACCCTTACTTTGATCCAACTGTTCCGGGAAGCCAACCCGAACCAATACCTTTCTACAAAGTCCGCTTCATCAACAATGCTGGCGGCTGGACAGGATATGGTGATGGCACAGGGCATGTCGTTGGGGATGATATCAACACCAAGAAATCACGCAGATTGGAGTGGTAGATGCAGTACAAAGACCAACGTCCCGCTATCGCCATGATAGAACTTATCTTCGCACTAGTCATCATGGGGATTGCTCTGATGTCCGCCCCTATGCTTGTAAGTACGGCGACAAAAAGCACTACTGTCGCTCTGCAACAGGAGGGTATCAACGAAGCAGCCTCACGTATCGCGATGATCATGACCTATCCGTGGGATGAGAATGATCTTAACGACTCCTGTATTCCTCCGGTACTGCGTGTCAGCCAGGGGGATTCAGCGCTTAATGAAGTCAACACAACAGCCAATCCCGATACGGGCAGAAGAATAGGTGTACCTAAAGATTCCGATTCGCGAACCTTCTTGTGTGGCGGTAATAGATTTGACGCAAGTGCCATCGGGTCGGAGGGAGGAGATCGAGACGATATCGATGATTTTAGTGGGACAGGGGGACTTGTCTCTATTGACGGTGGTCCGGATTATATCGAAACCACGACAGTCAATATCGCTACATCAATTTATTATACTTCCGATACGGCATCGTACAATAGCAGTACATTTGGCTATTCATTTTCCCATGCAACTGCAGCATCTACCACCAACATTAAGGGAATCAGCGTTACACTCACTAGTACTTCAGGTGTCAATGAACTCCAAAAAACAATTGTCTTACACGGCTTTAGCTGCAATATCGGCGGTATGGAATTTGCAAAAAGGCAGTTTTGATGAAAAAACATTCGTTTAGCCCCATGCGCCCGGCACTGACCATGCTTGAAGTGATCTTTGTGATCGTCATACTGGGAATCGTCTCCTCTATCGGTGCGGAAGTGATCGCCAATGTCTACGAGAGCTATATCGTCCAACGTGCACAGTATCGTGCCAATGCCAAGACTGAACTGGCACTTCAGCAGATTGCTAACCGTTTGCGCTATGCTATTCCGACAACTGTCTATGCTGTGAACGGATCAACTTATACACCCATCAGTAATGTAACAAACAGTACATCCGAGGCACTACAATGGGTAGGCTATGATGCCGACAGTTTTGGTGCGATAAGTGCTGTCAACAACAGAAGACCCGGTTGGAGTGGATTTATCGATCTGGATGCCAGCACGATGACATCGCTCTCTACACCCGGTTCTAACCTCAATCTTACCAATACGATTATAAGCAATTTGGGAGGTACAGGAATAACGGGCAGCTATATTTACTTTCCCGACTATAGCTATACATCAGTTTCCGGTGGATCAGGGGAGACCCTAAGTGTCTCCTCACTTTCTGGCAGAACACTTTGGGAACGCTATAAACTTGCATGGAGTTCCTATGCATTAAAGGTAGAAGGGAGTGACCTCTATCTCTATTACAATTTCCCCCCTACTCCTCAAGCTCCTTTGGGTAGTACCAAAAGTCTCTTATTACAAAATGTAAAGAGCTTCCGATTCAAAGGTTCCGAAGGGTCATTGCGTATCAAAATCTGTCGTTACGAACCTATAGGTAAAAACAGTACGGATATCGTACGCTCATGTAAAGAAAAGGTGGTATTCTGATGGCTTTACAATCAAGAAAAGCATTTGCCATGGTTACGGCGGTATTTGTCATCGTCATTATGGCGACAGTAGGGATCTTTGTGATGAACCTTAGCGGCAAGATCGTCAAGTCAACCACAACCCAGTACCAGCATGAACAGGCAGAGCTTTATGCCAAAAGCTACACTGAGTACGCTATCCTCGCCGTCACGGGGAATGATCGCTCTGCTAACTGCCTCCAAACCATTACTGCCACGATTGATACATACTATAGAGTGCGTACACACATTGCCTATATCGGTTCTGCCACAGAAATTGGGAACTGTGCGCCAATAAGACGACTAAGTACTGCCGTCACAACAACACGAACACCATTGACGATCATCGTCGATGCCTATGTAGACTACAAAGATCCCGATACAGGACAATACCATACCGTACATAGACGTACGGTACAAAAGATATAGGACACAATCATGAAAAGAAAAGATGCATTTACCATGCTGGAGTTGGTGATGGTGATCGTCGTGTTGGGCATTATAGCAGCATTGACAATCCCTCGCCTGGAACGTGACCTCAAACAGGAGGCAGCGGACAACATCCTTTCCGCTATCCGCTATACACAACATCTGGCGCTTGTGGACGACAAACATAAGTTTGATGATCCAAAATGGCAAATACGTTTCTGGCACCTCTATTTTGGCACATGTGATAGCAAAAAGTTCTATGCGGTAGGAAGTGATGACAACATGGATGGTTCTGACAACGGACGTGTCGACAGTGATGAATCTGCCGTAGATCCCGCTACGGGAAAACTCATGTGGGCACATGACGGAAGCGCATGTACCAGTGGCACTGTAACAATAGATGATCTCAGTCCAAATATCTTTATAGGCAAAAAATACGGGGTAGATACCATCACTCCTTCAGGAGGATGCAGCAATAAATATATAGGGTTCGATCACCTTGGCAGACCTTATGGTAGCAGCTTTACAAATTCCAATGTACCCGATAATTCCGGTGTACTTACTTCCGTATGTATCTTTCAATTCGATATGGAAAACGGAGAATCATTTCAGATCAGCATCCAACCCGAAACAGGTTACGCACAAATTGTCGGTCAATCCGAATCCTAAAAACCCATTTACCCCTCATTAAGACAATTCAGTTACAATTAAGTATACAGAAAGAGAAAGCTCTTTGTGTATACTCCAACATGAAGGATCTACCATGACAAAAAGTATCACCGGACGACATTTCGAACTCACTGACGCCATCAAGGCCTATGCCGATGCGTTGATGGAGGGGTTCAACAAATACCATCTCGATATCATCTCATCCAGTGTTGTCATCTCCGCCGATGAAAAGAACGGAAAAAAAGGCTTCAATGTCGAACTGCTGGTCAAGCTCAAAGACAAGAACACCATCGTCATTACCGAGCACAACAAAGATGTCTATGCTGCACTAGACCTGGGAGCGGAGCGGGTCAAGAAAGCACTGCGCCGCCATGCTGACAAGATCAAAAACCACAAGATCATGAGCTTCGCCGACCTTGGTGCCGAAGCCGAAGCGGTCAGCGAAATCGATGCGGAGGAGGTAGAGATCGTCCCGATGGATCTGGAACTGCACAAGCCTTTGGACTTCGATGAAGCGATCGAAGCACTCAGATCAGAAAAGAAACGCCAGTTCATCGTCTTTAACGACTACGACGGCAATATGCGTGTCATGTACAAACGCGCGGACGGGAAGTTCGGTTTGTATTGATCGACGTGAGGGCAGATATGGAATCTGCCCCTACGGTTTCCCCTCTCCTATTCCCCATGAAAGCTTTGCAACACAAAGCATCTCAAATCTCTTCATTGTTCATTCTTCATTGTATTCATTCTCACCTTCGCCGCTTCGATCACCGCTTCATCCTCTGCCATATCGAGCCATCGGAAGCGTTGACCGCTCTGGATCGTACCGTCGATAATGTCGCCGCTGTCACGAAACTGTAGATCAAGCTTGGCGATCTCGAAACCGTTGGTAGTGTGACAGAACTTTTGGAGGCGTTCGCTTGAGGGAGTATTGGTAAAGAGGTAGCACCGGCTCTTCAGTCCGTTGCGCCCCACCCTCCCACGCAGTTGGTGCAGGGTCGCCAGCCCCAGACGCTCTGCACCGACAATGACGATGAGGGTGAGTCTGGGCAGGGAGATGCCCACCTCCACCACAGTGGTGGCAAGGAGGATGTCGCCCTTCTCTCTAAACTCAAGCAGCACCTCCTCCTTGTGCTTGTCTTTACCATGAGTGACATAGACGTTCTCAAAGCGCTCCTCCCAACACCCTCGGCTCTCTTCAAGCGACTGGTACGGTACCTCCGTACTCTCCTCGACCAACGGATAGATAATGAGCACCTGATGCTTCTGTGCGATCTCCTCTTTGATCTGCTCAAGCAGCTGCGGGAACTCGGGACGACCGATCACACGGGTCTCCACCTCTCGCTCAAAAGGGGTCGTGGTGATCAGGCTCACATCGATCAGCTCGCTCTCCATCATCGCCTGCGTGCGGGGGATGGGCGTGGCGGAGAACTGTAGGTAGTGCGGCTTGCGCTCCCCCTCCCCGCTTACCAGCGCTTCGAGCATCGCGCGCTGCTGTGTGCCGAAACGGTGCTGCTCATCCACCATCACCAGTGCTGCTTGTGGCAAATCGTCGCGATAGAGCAGCGCATGGGTGCCGATGATGAAGTCCGCTTCGGCGACATCTCCCTGTTCACCGCCTTGCATCACCAGTGCGATGCGAACATCGTTGGGCAGATGCTTGCACGCCTCCTCGTAAAGCTGCAATGCCAGCAGAGAGGTCGGTGCCATCAGGATGCTGCGGTGCGGCAGTGCTGTCATCGCGGCGGCGAGGATCACCATCGTCTTACCCGAGCCCACATCTCCCACAATCATCCTGCGTGCAGCTCTCTCTTCGCTTGCCAGATCATTTCGGATCTCTGCGATGGTACGCTGCTGTTCGGGGGTCAAGGTAAACGGTAGGGCAATGATAAATCGTTCGATACTCCCATGCAGGGCGCTTATCGGCGAAAATGCGACCCTTTTGCCCCGCAGTTTACGCAGATGGTTGTAAGCTTCGACGAACTTGAGCACGGCAATGATCTCAGGCTTGAACGTACCATCCACATAGACCTCTTCGATCGCATGGGGAAAATGGATACGCATGAGTGCCGCCACCTCTTTGGAGTCCAGTCCTTCGTCAAAGAGGTTCTTTTCGGTCACGTACACCTCGATGAGCGATCGGATCTCACTCTCTTTGAGCACGGTTTTGTACTTGGGGGTGATCTTGCCCACCTCTTTGACGGAACAGGGCTGTGACATCTGAAGGTAGCCTCTGTACTCCTCCAGCCTGCCCTGTATCACGTGTGACGTACCCGGCTCAAAAAGCTTGTAGTGATAGGGTGTAGTACGGAAAAAGGTCGAAGAGAGCCTGCGGTCGTTGAAACGCGGCAGCACAAAGGTCACACGCAGTTTGCCGTTGTAGACCTTGCTCTCGATCACCCGTGCCTCAAGCGTGGCGGGCTTGCCTATCTCAAGGGATGCGGAGAGTGTGGTGTCGTTGTAGGAAGCGGGGGTGATGAGTGCAAGATCGAGTAGAGAGTAGATCTTGAGTTTTTTGAAAAGGGCTTTGGCTTCTTCCATACAGACCTCGGGGAATTACGAATTTTATATGGTTTGATTATATCGTAGCTGAGAGAGAAAAGGAAGAAAAGATGTCAGATTGTCATATTTTGTAGGGATAGACCCTACTGTTTTTTGGTCACGATCGCAAACGACAGATCTGCCAGTTCGGGATGGGACTTGATGAAGGCGTTGACTTCTTCAAGGGTAACCGACTCTATCTTTTCAAGCTGCTGTTTGCTAAAGCCTAGCGGTCTGCCGTAGTAGTATTCGTTGTAGGCACGGTTGAGACGCTGGGAGAGGGTCTCGGTGCGCAGCGGTTCGCTGCCTACGAGGAACTCTTTGGCAGCTTTGAGCTCCTCGGCGGTGATCCCCTTGGCGACGAAATCTTTGACGACCTGACGCACCAGCTTGACCGCCTCATCCTGTGTGGCAAGCTTGGTCTGGAGATAGCCGCTGAGATAGGAGCCGTACTTGGCACGACGCAGCATGGCGTAGGCACCGTAGGTCAACCCGCGTTTGACACGCAGCTCTTCCATCAGACGGCTGCCAAACCCTGCACCACCCAGCAGATACTCGGCGATCTTGGCTTTGTACTGGTCGGGTGCTTTGTAGGAGTAGTCAAAGGGTGCGCCGAAGTAGATGTAGGCTTGCTGTGTATCCTCCTCGATCAGTGTGGTGGCATTCTTATCCGAAGCTCTAATCGGGGTGATGGGTTTGGTATCGCTCTTGGGCAGCAGAGGCAGGAGCTCTTGCAGATACTTCTGCGCCTCATCGAAGCTGATATCCCCACCGACAACTGCGATGAGATTATTGTAGCCCAAACGCTGTGAGAAAAAGGACTTTAGATCCTCCAGCGTCATCTCCTTCACGCTCTGCTCGGTACCGTCGTAAGGACGTGCCAGCGGCGTACCGGCAAAAAGCTCTTTTCTCAGTGCCGTAGCAGCGATATAGTCAAAGTCACCTTTTTTTTGCTGCAGCCACCCCAGCTTCTGTCGCTTGACTTGAGAGAGCGCCTCCTCCGTGAAGTTGGGATCGCTCAGCAGCTCTTTAAGTCGTGCCACGCCATAGGCAAACTCGCTTTTGAGCGCGGAGAGTTCGATCACGAAGCTCTCACGACCCACCTGTGCATGCAGATCGATCGCATGATCATCAAGCTTCTGCGCAAAACCGACCGCACCATCCTTTTTCGTCCCTTCGTTGAGCAGCTTGGCGGTCATGTCCGCCTGTCCATCCTTAAGATTGCTCAAATGCCCCGCATTGGTAAAAACCAGCTGCATCGAAATGATAGGCACAAAATCGCCCGTCTCAAATACCACCGGTACCTCTGTATTTTTATAGTCGATCGTTTTGACCGTTTCTGCCATAAGCGTTCCTTGTAGTAGAAAAATCATTGAAATGATTTTTAATGAAGAATGAAGAATGAAGAATGAAGAATGTCGGTTTGCATTGCACAGCAATGCTTTTGTTTTCTTCAATAAAAAATATATTCCCTTATAAAAAAAAGCGGAG
>CAYPWA010000009.1:8716-12584 GCA_964414325.1 uncultured Sulfurovum sp.
TCACTCGAAATACTCCAGTATTTCGTACGCCGTATTCCGTTTCGCGGGCTTCTCTCCCACATCTCTGATAAGACGGATCATCTCTTCCTGGTTCATTTGGTTCTTCGCGCCTGCGGCGGAGACGACATTCTCTTCCATCATCGTAGAGCCGAGGTCGTTCGCACCGAAAAGCAGTGCCATCTGTCCGATGTAGCTGCCCTGTGTGACCCATGAACTTTGGATGTTGGGGACATTGTCCAGAAAGAGGCGTGCGACGGCAAGATAGCGCAGGTATTGGTTGGAGGTGGTTTTGGTGATGGTGGGCAGTTCGCGTTTTAGCTGTGTATTGTCACTCTGGTAGCTCCACATGATAAACGCTCTGAAGCCTCCCGTCTCATCCTGAAGCTGTCGTACATAGTCCCAGTGCTCGACGATCTCACGGGTGGTTTCCACCGTGCCGTACATCATCGTCGCGGTGGACTTGATGCCCAGCTTGTGTGCTTCACGATGCACCTCCAGCCAGGTATCTTTGTCGAGCTTCTTGGGTGCGATGATATCGCGCACACGATCGGAGAGGATCTCCGCGCCCGCCCCGGGGATGGAGCTGAGCCCCTTGGCTTTGAGCCGTGCGAGCACTTCGGAGATGGAGATGTTGGAGCGACGTGCGATGTAGTCGATCTCGATAGCGGAGAAGCCGTGGATGGTCACCTGCGGATACTTTTGGTGGATATGCTCAACCAGATCTTCATACCACTCGATCTCCAGCTTGGGGTGTACGCCTCCCTGAAAGAGTATCTGCGTTCCGCCGATGGCAAGCAGCTCTTCGATCTTTTGGTCGATCTCATCAAAACTGAGGATATAGGCATCCTCCTTCTTCTCATGCGTATAGAAGGCGCAGAACTTACAGTCCACCCAGCAGATGTTGGTATAGTTGATGTTACGGTCAACGACAAAGGTAGTGACCTTTTTGGGGTGCAATTCCCGCTTACGCGCCAGTGCCATCCTCCCCAGTGTCTTGAGATCGGCGTTTTCGATCAGGTCGATCGCTTCGTCGATGGTCATGCGTTTGGTTGTCATGCTTTGTGTCATCTTCTTTTCCTTACGGGCAACCACAAGGGTTGCCCCTACCATAATCCCTTATCTCGTAAAGGTACCCCCCTTGTGGGTACCCGCAGTAATATTACCCTATTTGCCTATCGCATCCAGAACGCCGTTAATAAACTTCGGCGATTTGTCATCCGCCAATGCTTTGGCGAGTTCTACCGCTTCGTTGATGATGATCGCTCGGTCTGTCTTGGCGATAAGGATTTCATAGGCTCCCAGACGCAAGATCGCTTTCTCTACTTTGCCGATGCTCTCATAGTCCCACTCGTTAAGATGTTTTTTGATCTCTTCATCTATCATCTCAAGATTTTCTATTGTCCCGTCAAAAAGCTGATGCGAGAAGTCTCTTTGTTTGTTGCGTATCTTGTCCTCTTCGAGGATCTCATCGGAGAACTTCGCAATATTTTCATTGCCCAGATCATAGGCATACAGCAGCCCCACGACTGCGGTTCTGGCTTGGTGTCTTGTCGCCATTCTTATCCTTCCTGTGTTTCGGGCAACCACAAGGGGTTGCCCCTACGGTTTTATCTGATGTCTATCGATCCATTTCACTGTAAAGGTTCATCAGCTCAATGAGTCCTGCCATCGCTTCACCACCTTTATTACCCGCTTTGGTACCGGCTCTTTCGATCGCCTGCTCGATGCTGTCTACGGTCAACACACCGAAGGTGACCGGCTTGCCGTGCTTGAGCGCCATGTTTGCCACCCCTTTGGTCGCCTCTGCCGAGACGTAGTCAAAGTGCGGAGTCGCACCGCGGATGACCGCACCCAGACAGCAGATCGCGTCATATTTGCCTGAAGCAAGCGCCTTGTCCAGCGCAAACGGGATCTCGAACGCCCCGGGAACGAGGATCAGATCGAGATCATCGGCATCGCCTCCGTGTCTGGCATACGCATCTTTGGCGCCCTCAACCAGTCTGTCGGTGATAAAGTGGTTGAAACGTGCATTGATGATCGCTACCTTTTTACTCTTGTCTACCTGAAGATTACCTTCTACGATGTTCATATTCTTCCTTTGTAAGTTATTCGACGATACTTCTGATCGCATCGATCTGTTCGATGAGTGCATCGAGTTTTTGCAATTGTATCATATTGGGACCGTCACTAAGTGCGATGCTCGGATCGAAGTGGGTCTCAAAAAAGAATCCGTCCACCCCGACCGCTGCCGCCGCGCGGGAGAGATAGGGAACGAAACTGCTGTCCCCGCCACTGCTCGCACCGCCGCTGGCAGGCATCTGTACCGAATGGGTCGCATCGAAAACCACGGGTGCAAACTGCCGCATCGTCACCAGTCCACGCATATCGACCACCAGATTGCCATAGCCGAAGGTCGTACCGCGTTCGGTGAGCCAGACGTGGTACTTCTGTGCGTTCTCATAGGTCGCATCACCGTCACATCCGCGTGTCTTGAGCACCTTTTTGACCGAGTGCTCCATCGCAGCGGGGGCAAGAAACTGCCCTTTTTTGATGTTGACCGTGGCATCGGTCTTGGCAGCGGCGACCAGCAGATCGGTCTGACGGCAGAGAAATGCCGGGATTTGAAGCACATCCGCCACTTCGGCAGCTGCGGCAGGCTGAGTGTAGTCGTGCACATCGGTGAGGATCTTATACCCGAACTGCTCTTTGACCTCGGCAAGCATCTTGAGCCCCTCATCCAGTCCCGGTCCTCTGAAGGAGTCCAGAGAGGTACGATTGGCTTTGTCAAAGCTCGCTTTGAAGTAGAACTCCTTGGTGCAGTCCTCCTCATACTTCTTTAGGCTCTCTGCGATGCGCATCACATTGTCACGACTCTCAAGGACACACGGTCCGGCGATGAGTATCATAGCTATCCTTTCTCTTTGATCAGGGCGACGATCAGCCCCGAGATGATTACCAAGATTATACCCAAAATCGTTGAATATGAGGGAATGGGGTCTCCCAGTGCGATCCCGATGAACATCCCGAAGATGATGTTGGTATAGCTGATCGTACCCACGATACCCGCTTTGGTCAGCTCGTAGGCTTTGGTCATCAGCAGTTGTGAGACGGTCGCACTGGTCCCGACGGCAATGATATAGAGCCACTGTACGCCTTGGGGCATCACAAAAGGGGCGATGATCCAGTCCCACCCCTGCGGCGCTTCATACATACTGCCGATCGCCATAAAGAGCAGCGGTCCAAGTGTGCCTACCAGCATAAAGCTCATCACGATGGCACGGGTATCGTAGTAGCGGCGAAGCTCTCTAATGGAGGTGTATGCCAACGCCGCACCGATACCGGAGAAGATACCGAGCATATCGTACTTGTCGAATACCCCACCTTCAGGCTGGGCGATGAGAACGATCCCTGTAAAGCCGAGGATCAGCGCGATGATAGCGCTCCAGTGCAGCCTCTCTTTCAAAAAGAGCCACGCAAAGAACGCCACGAAAAGCGGAGAGGTCTTGTTGTAGGTGATCGCCTCTCCCAGCGGGATGTGCCCCATGATGTAGAAATAGGCAAGCAATGCCAAAAACCCCATCGCCCCACGAAAAAAGAGCAACAGCGGCTTGCCGCCCTGCTGTGTAAGCGGTACTTTCCAGATGGCAAGGGCAATGATGACCACCCCGAAGATGTTGCGAAAAAAGGTCACCTCGAGTGCGGGCAGCTGCTGCGTAAGCAGCTTGGCAAATCCACCCATCATCGCAAAGGTCAGTGAGGCAAGCAGCATCAGGACGATACCGCGGTCGAGGTTTTTGATCTTCTCTTTCATCATCTCTTCTTGGAAATTTTGGTGGAAGTATAGCACAACGAATGAAGAATGAAGAAT
>CAYPWA010000010.1:0-8344 GCA_964414325.1 uncultured Sulfurovum sp.
TGCTTCCCATCGCTTTTGGAGGATTGCTTGCGAACATCCCGATCGCCAATATGTCTGGACCACACGGAATGCTTGGGATCATCTACAATATGGGTATCGCCAACGAGTTCTTCCCGCTGCTGATCTTTATGGGTGTAGGGGCGATGACCGACTTCGGTCCGCTGCTTGCCAACCCCAAGACTGCATTGCTCGGGGGTGCGGCACAGTTCGGGATCTTCGGATCACTGGTCGGTGCGGCGGCACTCTCACAATATACGGGAATGGTTGACTTCACACTGCAGCAGTCTGCGGCGATCTCTATCATTGGTGGTGCGGACGGTCCGACCTCGATCTTCATCGCCTCTGCGCTTGCTCCTGAGATGCTCGGTGCGATCGCGGTCGCGGCATACTCCTATATGGCGCTTGTGCCGGTCATTCAGCCTCCGATCATGAAGGCGTTGACCACAGAGGAAGAACGCAAGATCGTGATGAAGACAAGCCGTAAGGTACACAAGCTTGAGAAGCTTGTCTTCCCGGTCGTGGTCATCATGATGATCGCACTGGTACTGCCTGATGCGGCACCGCTGATGGGTGCGTTTGCGTTCGGTAACTTTGCCAAAGAGTCAGGGGTTGTAGACAGACTGAGCAACGAAATGCAGAACTCTCTGATCAACGTTGTGACCATCTTCCTGGGATTCGGTGTCGGTATGACACTTCAAGCAGATAAGTTCCTTGTGGCTGAGACACTGGGGATCATGGTGATCGGTCTGTTGGCGTTTGCGGCAGGTACGGCGGCAGGTGTTCTGATGGCGAAGATCATGAACAAATTCTCGGATGAACCTATCAACCCATTGATCGGTTCCGCAGGGGTTTCTGCGGTACCGATGGCGGCACGTGTATCGAGCAAGGTCGGATCTGAAGCCAAGCCCGGAAACATTCTGCTGATGCACGCGATGGGACCCAACGTGGCAGGAGTCATCGGATCAGCAGTTGCAGCCGGTGTCCTTCTTTCCATTTTCAAGTGATATTTTAAAGATAGAGTAAGGCTTCTTGCTCTATCATTCGCAAAAGAAAAAGTATATCTCAGGAAAAGTTTTTTTCTGAGATATGCTTTTGCATAGCATTTAACTGAAAAGAGGATACTATGAGTACCAGAACGCCCAACGGACTTGACAAGCTGGGATTGAGTGACATTGAAGAGGTCTACTACAATTTGAGTTATGACGAGTTGCAAGCGCATGAGATCAACAGGCAAGAGTGTAAAATATCGACTTCGGGCACTGCAATGTGTGATACAGGTATTTTTACAGGACGTAGTCCTAAAGACAAATATTTTGTTGACCAGCCGCCTTCAAACGAGCATATTGCGTGGGGTGATGTGAACAGACCGATCAAAAAAGAGATTTATGACGAGCTTCTGGAAATTACGAAAAAACAGCTATCGGGCAAGAAGATTTATGTGATGGATGTCTTTACCGGTGCGAGTAAAGAGAGTCGACGTTCTATCCGATTTGTCATGGAGGTAGCATGGCAGGCACACTTTGTGAAGAATATGTTTATCCGCCCTACAGAGGAGGAGTTGGAGAACTTTGAACCTGACTTTACCGTGTTCAATGCGTGTAAAGCTGTGGATGAAAAATATAAAGAGCATGGACTTAATTCCGATGTTTTCGTAGTATTCAATATTGAGGACAATATCTCAATTATCGGTGGTACATGGTACGGCGGTGAGATGAAAAAGGGTATTTTCTCCATGATGAACTACTGGCTGCCGCTTGAAGGCAAGCTCTCTATGCACTGTTCTGCGAATGTTGGAAAAGAGGGGGATGTCTGTCTCTTCTTTGGGCTTTCGGGTACTGGGAAGACCACGCTCTCTACCGATCCCAACCGTGCGCTCATCGGTGATGACGAGCACGGATGGGATGACAATGGTGTCTTTAACTTTGAGGGAGGATGTTATGCGAAGGTGATCAACCTCGACCCCAAGTCGGAGCCGGAGATCTACGGTGCAATCGTTAAAGATGCACTGCTTGAGAATGTCGTGGCTGACGAGAACGGCAATGTCGACTATGCGGACGGATCCAAGACCGAAAACACTCGTGTCTCCTATCCGATCGAACATATCAAGAACCATAAACCTGATCTTCAGGCGGGACATCCCAACAACATCATTTTCCTTACTGCCGATGCGTTCGGTGTACTGCCTCCGGTAAGTAAACTGACCAAAGAACAGGCGATGTACTACTTCCTCAGCGGATACACCGCAAAGGTAGCGGGAACGGAGCGCGGTATCACCGAACCGGTCGCGACTTTCTCCGCCTGCTTTGGTGAGGCTTTCCTGCCACTGCATCCGACAGTCTATGCGGAACTCCTGGGCAAGAAGATCGATGAGCACAATGTTAACGTCTATCTGGTCAATACCGGATGGACAGGCGGTCCTTATGGTGTAGGAAAACGTATGAGCATCAAAGATACCCGTGCCTGTATCGACGGTATCCTCAACGGTTCCATTAATGATGCCGAGTTTGAAACGCTGCCAACTTTCAATCTTCAGATCCCCACATCTCTGGAAGGTGTAGAGGACAATACTGTACTTAACCCACGTAATACATGGGAAGATAAAGCAGAGTACGATGCGATGCTGGCAAAACTCGCCGGTATGTTCATCGAGAACTTCCACCGCTACGATGACAAAGGCGGTGAGTTCGATTTCGCTTCCGCTGGTCCTCAGCTATAAAGATGATAGATGACTCTACGTTTGTTATAATGTAGAGTCTTTTTCTCTTATTTGACTCTAAGAAATCTATAGTATAGTTACACTATTATTTCGCTATCAAAGGAACAGTGATGGATGTCAACAAAATAAGAAAGATATGCAGACCTATCAGGATTGTCCTAGGTTTGACACTGATTGGTATCGGTGTTTATACCGGAAACAAATGGTTCTATCTGGGAGTGATCCCTCTTATCGCGGGATTGGCGAACTTCTGTCCGCTCTGTATTATCACTAAAAAGTGTGATATCCCTGAAAAGTAACACTTCAACAAGAGGCAAATGCTACTTTTGTCTCTTTCATTCTCCCCTTAAATCAAGTATAATGCCGCCATATTATTTTGTGACCAAGGATATACGGAATGGATAAGCTCACACATTACCTTACCACGCATCCGAAGGATGAGCTCCACCCTTCCGAGATCGCGAATCTACTTAAAGATCTGAATGAGGTAGATTTTGAAAAAGCGATACACTCTATTCCCAAAGAGTTGATCGCCGATGTGGCGCTGGAGATGCCCGATCGGTATTTCGGAGAGATTGTCGAGAACTTCACTCCCGAAGAGATCGCTGAGTCGCTCTCCGAGATGGAGTCGGATGATCAGACGGACTTCATTCAGGAGCTTGAAGAACATGACGATACCATCGCCAAAGAGGTCTTCGAACAGCTGGATAAAGAGGATCAGAAAGATATCCTCCAGCTCAAGCAGTATGAGGAGAATGAGGCGGGTGCCTATATGCAGGTGGAGGTCTATGCTGCCAAGCTTGATCAGACTGTCTCTGAAGTCCTCAGCGAACTCAAAAATCTCAAACGCGAGGGTGAGCTAGAAAACATCAACTATTTGTTTGTGACAGATGATGAAGGCTATCTGCGTTATGGTGTCGGGCTGGATGATCTGATCCTGTTCGATTTCGACAAGACACTGCGGGAGAATATTCAACAGAACCCTGAGAAGTATAAGCCGATCATTGGGCATGATCACGATGATATCAAGGAGATCGTACAGAAGTTCCAAGAGTATGATTTGAACTCTATGCCGATCGTAGATGAGTATGGCAAACTGCTTGGACGTATTACTTCGGATGATATCTATGATATCATCAACGAACAGGCGACCGATCAGATGTATCATCTTGCCGGGGTTAACGATGATGCCGAAGAGGACGACGATCTGATCAAAGCAGGAAAAGCACGTGCGATCTGGCTGGGTATCAACCTTCTGACCGCTATTGCCGCTTCGTTGGTCATCGGAATGTTCGAGAGCACATTGCAGGCCTATGTTGCACTGGCAGTCTTGATGCCTATTGTTGCCTCTATGGGCGGAAATGCCGGTACACAGTCGCTTACGGTTGTTGTACGTCAGCTGGCGTTGGGTGAGATTGCCAAACACGATGCCTACCGTACGATCAAGAAAGAGGTACTCCTTTCATTGGGGAATGGACTGCTCTTTGCACTGGTTATGGGTGTGATCGCATGGATATGGTTCGATAAGCCGATGCTGGGTGTGGTGATCGCACTTTCGATGGTGATCAACCTGCTTAGTGCGGGTTTCTTCGGATCGATGATCCCGCTGCTTCTGAAAAAGCTCAATATCGATCCTGCGATCGGATCAACTGTCATCTTGACTACAGTAACAGATGTCGTCGGGTTTTTCAGTTTTCTTGGGCTTGCAACCCTTATCTTACTTTAAAAGGATGATGTAAATATTATGGATTTGCTGGTTTTATATTTTATGGCGGCTGTGGTCGTCTCTTTTATCTGTTCGGTACTTGAATCCGTACTTCTGTCG
This sequence comes from uncultured Sulfurovum sp., assembly GCA_964414325.1. Classification (GTDB taxonomy): domain Bacteria; phylum Campylobacterota; class Campylobacteria; order Campylobacterales; family Sulfurovaceae; genus Sulfurovum. The sequence continues at coordinate 4,542 of CAYPWA010000010.1, forward strand.
GTCAATATGCCTTATATTTCCGTATTGGAGAAGGAGCGTCCGGCAGCAGGTAAACTGCTTCGCTCCCACAAAGAGCATATCAACAAGTCGATCGCTTCGATTTTGATCTTGAACACCGTTGCCAATACGGTCGGTGCTGCGGCGGTTGGTGCACAGGCAGAGCGTGTGTTTGGTTCGGGGGCACTTTTTTGGGTCTCGGCTATCTTGACATTCGCGATACTCTTTTTCGGTGAGATCATTCCCAAGACGATTGGTGCGACCTACTGGAAACAGATTGCGCCTATAGCAGGGTATATCATTCGTTTCTTTATCTGGTTCACCTATCCGATTATTTTGCTGACACTCTTTGTGACCAACCGTATCAAGAGCGGTGATGAAGGAATGAGCCTGACCAAAGAGGAACTTCTGGAGAGCGCGCTGCTTAGTGAAGATGAAGGGGTGCTGGACGAGCAGGAGTCTGACATCATCGAGAACATTCTCAAGCTTGATGATATCAAGGTACACGATATTCTCACACCGCGTTCGGTTGTCTTTGCACTGGAAGGCAATCGTACCATTGCACAGATCGTCAAGGATGAGCCCGATATCTTCAAATACTCTCGTATCCCCGTTTATGACGGTACCATAGAGAATGTCACTGGCATGATCCTCACCAAGCAGCTCTTCGCACAGGCGCTCAAGGACAACACCGTACAGCTCAAAGAGATACAGAAAGATATCTATCGTATCAATGAGCAGGTACCGGTATCCTGGGCACTTGATCTCTTTATCGAGAAGAAGGAGCATATGTTCCTTGTGCTTGACAAGTATGATCAGGTGGAAGGGATTGTGACGCTGGAAGATTGTGTCGAGACGATCCTCGGTGTCGAGATCGTCGATGAGAGTGATGCACATGTCGATATGCGTGAACTTGCCAAGCTCAAGATGCGCCTGCAAAGACGCAAACAGGACAAAGACCTGAACCTGCACTGATGCAAGCGCTACTCACGGAGCCTTCCTGGCAAGAAGCCCTTGCTGACGAATGGAACAAGCCCTATATGCAGGCACTCGAAGCCTTTTTGGAGAGAGAGGAGGCGGAGGGGCGAGCGATCCTGCCGCCCAAAGCACACCGCTTCGAAGCCCTCAACACAACGCCGCTTCACAAGGTCAAAGTGGTCATCCTCGGACAAGATCCGTATCCTACCAAGGGACATGCCCACGGGCTTTGTTTCTCCGTATTGCCCCATGTCAGACCGCTTCCGAAATCACTTCAAAATATCAATAAAGAGCTTTTGGATGATGTAGGTATAGACAACAGCCATACAGGCTGCCTGCGCCCGTGGGCAGAGCAGGGTGTGTTGCTGCTCAATGCGGTACTTACCGTAGCAGAGGGCAGTGCGAACGCCCATCAGGGCAGGGGATGGGAAGCCTTTACCGACAGGATCATCGCACTGGTAAATGAGCAATGCGAACATGTGGTGTTTGTCCTGTGGGGTGCATACGCTCAGAAAAAAGGCAAAAAGATAGATGTCACCAAACACCTTGTCATCAACGACCCCCACCCCTCGCCACTCTCAGCCTACAGAGGGTTTTGGGGCTCCAAGCCTTTCTCGCGTATCAATGCCTATCTGGAGACACACGGTAAATCGGCTGTTGATTGGCAATTGGAAAATAAGATAAGCCTGTTTTAGAAAAGGTACACTGTTGAATGAAAAAGATAACTTATAAAGGCGAGTTGTTAACCCCATCCAAAGTCGTCTGCATAGGGCGCAATTATGTTGAGCATATCAAGGAACTTGGCAACGAAATCCCGGAGGATATGGTGGTCTTCAACAAACCAAACTCCGCTGTGACCGACAGGCTTCGGTATTTTGATAGACAGACACGCTTTGAAGGAGAGATCTGTTTTCTTATGATGGAGGGAAAGATCGCCGGAGTGGGGTTCGGGCTTGATCTGACACATGCCGATATTCAGAACCGACTCAAGGCAAAGGGGCTGCCATGGGAGCGAGCCAAAGCCTTTGACGGTTCGGCAGTCTTGAGCCCGTTCGTTCCATTCTCAGGAGAGATGCAACAACTGCGTATGGAACTCTATGTCAACGATATGCTTGCACAGTTCGCAACCTATGATCTGATGATCTACAAACCTGATGTCATGGTAGAGGAGATCAAGCATTTTATGACGCTGGAAGATGGCGATGTGATCATGTCGGGTACACCCAAAGGGGTCAATACCTACAGTGTCGGAGATAGATTTATCGGGAAGGTCTTTGAGAAGGATCAATTATTGGTTCAGGTCGAATGGATCGCAGAATAGTACGGAGCATGACGGAGGTCGTAGTCAAATTTGGATAAAATAGCATAAAAACAAAGGATCCGTCCCGATGTCTTCTTTCGATGCGCTCAAGCTCTCTGTAGTGTTACGGCAACTGCTTGAAAAAGAGGGGTTTACGCAGCTAACACCTATCCAGCAGAAACTCATTCCTGTGTTACGCAGAGGGGAGAGTGCCGTTGCTTCGGCACAGACAGGCAGCGGGAAGACGCTGGCGTATCTGCTTCCCATCCTTGAGGCGATCACTCCTTCTGAGCCGCTGACGCATCACTACACCAAAGCCTTCATCCTCTCTCCCACCAAAGAGCTTGCACAGCAGATCTATGAGGTGGCGCGTACCTTTGCGCAGCCGCTTGGACTGCGTACGGTACTGCTGCAAGGAGGCGGCAATCGCAGCGATGAGACACGAAGGCTGACAAGGGGAGTGGATATCGTCATCGCTACGCCTCAGCGGGCGCTGGAACACATAGAGGCGCGTCGTATCGACATCAAGGCGATCAAGCATCTGGTGGTCGATGAGGCGGATATGATGTTCGATATGGGCTTTGTCGGGTATGTGGAGCGGATATTTGCCGCGATGACACAGCGTTCGCAGAAGATCATCGTCTCCGCGACCATTACTCCCAGAGTGGTTAAGCTTGCCAAAGCCTATATCAAGCCGCTCAGACGTATCGAACTCGATCCTCCCGGAAAGGTTGCCGATACGATCACACAGTATCTCTATCCGGTTGTGCGCAGTCAGAAAAAGGCGCTTCTCTCTTGGCTCATCTCCACCAATCACCTGAACCATGTATTGGTCTTTGTGCGTAAAAAAGAGCTTGCCGACGGTGTGGCGGAGCATTTGCGGGAGTGGGGCTACAAAGTGGGTATTTTGCACGGTGAGCGGATGCATCAGGAGCGCAAGAAGTCGCTGCTGGCATTCAGGGAGGGGCGATATCAGATACTGGTAGCGACCGATATCGCTGCCAGAGGGCTGGATATCAGCGATCTTGAGGTGGTGATCAACTACGACATCCCCCATGTCAAGCACGACTTTATCCACCGTGTCGGACGGACCGGTCGTGCAGGCAAAGAGGGGATGGCGATCACCCTGGTCAGCCCCGATGAGATCGAACAGCTGCACGACCTGCACAAGGTGCTCGGCAGCAAGATCAAAGAGGTGATCCTGCCCGACTTCGCCCCCAAAGAGGTCAAGTCCAGAGGCTACCTCATACAAGCCCCTCAGCGCAAAAGGCGTACCGCCCCCAAAAGAGGGGACAAAAAAGATGCTCCCTCCAAAAGCAGAAAAAAGCGCAAGACCACCAAACGAGACGGCTGGAAGCGCTTGGATGCGGAAAAAGAGAAGAGAAAGGGGCGTAAGCGCTAATGTAGCATATCCGGCTTTCGTGCCCATTTTGGAGTGAGAACGGATGGTTTCTTACGTAGCTGTAACGGTCTCTATTGCTTCCCTATGCCTCTATGCTTTTCAGAGTGTTTTAAAGGTAGCGACTTG